>NYZX01000125.1 GCA_002686065.1 Pseudobdellovibrionaceae bacterium
CTGAAGATACAAGCTTGATGGGAAACGCTCTCGAGCGAGGGGTGAGCTACAAGGGGCAAAGGGTCGACCGAGTCGTCAGCCTTGAAGTCTTATTGCCGGACGGCCGACTGTTGCAAACGGGACATGAGAGATTTCACAAAGATGGCGTAAAATCGCCTTACGGTTCGGGGTTAGGACCAGACCTAAAGCATTTATTTTTCCAATCCAATTTTGGTGTGGTGAAGTCCATGGTGTATCAACTGTGTCGACGAAAAGCCTATCACTATGGTCTTGTACTTAGCTTTTCTGACGATAACTCGTTATGTCGGGCTATGGACGAATTTAACGACTTACTTCATCTTGGGGTTATCGACTCGGTTTTTCATATCGGCAACTCGGCCCGGTTACGTGAAGTGTTGGCGCCTTCGGTATCGAAGCGGGCTGAACAGGATCATCTTGTTGATTTGAAAAAGGTTGAATCGCTTATTAAGGGGTCTTGGGTTGGCTCGGGCTCTGTGACCGGCGACACGTTCGCGGAGGTCCGCTACAAGGTGAAGGCGATAAAGAAGAGGTTAGGGCGATATGGTCAGGTCCGAATTGCTCGAGTCGGCTGGGAAGGTTGGGCTGCAAGATGGCTTAATGTCTTCGGGTTGAGATGGCTGTCTGGATTGCTGTTGGCTACGAAATCTTTAAAGCAGCTATATATCGGTGTGCCGACCAATGACACTTTGGGGATTGTCATGGATTACCCGATATTCCGAAAAACGAAGACGCCTGCCATTCATGTTGATGAAAGCCATCGAGGTTTTCAGTACTGCCTGCCCATCCTTTCGATGACATCAAGTGAGTGTCGAAGGCTTCTGAATTTTNTGAATCAAGTTCAGCAAGATCAAGACTTTCCTTTGGCCGTGACCTTAAACCCGGTGCGGGAGAATATCTTAGAAGCTGTTATTAGTATTCAGTACGACAAATCACAGTCCGAGCAGGCCTTTCGCTCGATGAGAAAGTTGAACCTGGAATTGCTCAACCGTGAGTTTGTTGTCTATCGTTGTGATATCAAATCGATGGATGTTTACAATGATGGGTCGGTGCATAGCTCGATTTGCCGATCATTGAAAAAACAATTGGATCCGAGGGGCGTGATCGCCCCCGGCCGCTACGTGCTTTAAGAAGGTTATTTGATTGTCGCTTTTTCGATCATGATGGTTTCAGCAGGTACATCGTCCATTCCGTTCTTGGACGTCGTGTTAACAGCTTTAATCTTATCGACAATCTCCATCCCTTTGGCGATTTTTCCGAATACGGCGTAGCCAAAGCCACGAATGTCTGGGCTGGAATGATTTAGAAAGTCGTTGTCCTTCACGTTGATGAAAAACTGAGCTGTTGCACTGTTAATCACCTGTGTTCGCGCCATCGCCAGAGTCCCGCGCTCGTTTTTTACACCATTTGTGGCTTCGTTTTCGATCGGATCGCGTGTCGGCTTTTGTGTCATATCTTTGGTGAAACCTCCGCCTTGAACCATGAAGTTGTCAATCACGCGATGAAAAATGGTTCCATTGTAAAAGCCGTCTTCCACGTATTTTTTAAAATTCTTCGTGCTAATTGGAGCTTTGTCTTCGAATAGCTCGAGCTCGATGTCGCCCAGTGTTTTGTCACCTTGCTTGATTGTCATTACGACCATGGTGTTTCCCTTCTTTTTTTCACTTTTCTTTTTGTCATCTTTTTTAGCGGTTTTATCCGTCTTAGCCGCTTTTTTAGTTTTCGTTGTTTCCTCAGTTTTTTGGGCCGATCCTGCTTTCTTTGTCGCGGCCTCGTTGGCCTTGGCAGTTGGACCTAGCAGTAAAAAGCTGAGCGTGAGAATGGTCATCATTCGCATTGGATACTCCTGGATTGTCGGTCAATGAAGGCTTAAGAATGAAACCACTTGTTGGCAAGATCAACTATTTGTTGTTCTGCGTCCTCCATATGAAGGTGGTGGCCGCCTGTCAGCTGTTTTAATGTCAGATTTTTGAAGCGACTTTCCGCAATGGCGATGGCCTTTTTGGAAAACAAGCCCTTATCACCCATTACGATGTGAACAGGGCAAACAACTTCCGTTATAAAGCTCGAGAACTGCTCAAAACTTAAGCGAACAAGCGAGCCCATTCGAAGTCGTTGATCAAAGCTCCATTTGAAACCTTTGTCGGTGGCAATGATTTGACGTCTTACAAGCCGCCGGGCGGTCTCTCGTGTGACGGGGCTAACGGCGTTCTCGAAGCGGCGCTTGGCCGCTTGCTCGAGGTCTGCGACTTCGGTGTTGAACCTTGGAGGGGCAAGACGTTGCTTGAAGGCCTCTCGCATATGGCAGGCTGTTTGGTCTTCCTGCATCAAGTGTGGGGCAAAGCCCTCAATAAGAAACAGACTTTTTACTTTGTCTGGAAACAGGGCCGCATACATCACCGAAATAGCAGCCCCTAACGAGTGGCCAAGAAAGTGGACTTCGTTAAGGCATAAAGATTCGATGGCAAAGGCCATGTCTAGGGCATATTCCCAGATATGGTAGTTGGAACCGGGAGGTCGATGGTCGCTTTGTCCGTGGCCAGCAAGATCGAAACTGTATAGATTCAAATTTTCGCCAAAGGCGTCGAAGCTGTCAGCTGTATCAAGCCAGCCATGCAGGGCTATGATGGCTGGGCCGTCATGTGCGGCCCGCTTGCAGTACAGCTTCAGCTGGCCGGCTGAAACTAAATCTTCCTGCCAGTTCAAATCTTGTTACCAAGAAGGCCTTTTTTAAGTGAGCTATTTGGTGGGTCGTCTCCGAGCCAAATGCCAAAAAAGAACGAAGCGAAACCTTCGATGTCGACTTCGCCTTTCTTTTCACCGTTCACCAGTGTTGTCAGCTTTGTGCCGTCGGCTTCGAAGCGGAGCTCTTCTTTTTCTTTGATGTCACGCATCCAGCCCTTGATGGTTTCGATGCCGGGCTTGAACTTGTCACAGTCCTTTTTGCAGGCTTCAATGCGATCATTCCAAGCGTCGTTCAATTGATCTTTCGAGACGTCGCGGTTGAATTTCAGCCACATCACTTTTGGACCTTTTGAAGCCAGGATGGCTTTTGGGTCTTTGTTTTTTTCTTTGATGTACAGGCCGGCAACATAAACTTTGACGCTAAAGATCGTGGCTAAGCGCGGGCCAAGCCCATTTAAGACAAGCTTTTGTGTTTTATATGTCAGTGAGTCTGGAAACTCCAAGCCATTGAGGCTAGCGGCCGAAGCGGGTAGAGCCACAGCTACGGATAGAAAAAGGCCAAGCATTCGAGTCATTTCGATGTCCCCCCTAGAAAAATCTGTTTACCTAGGTTAGACGGCCCCATACAGGGGTGCAAGTCAATGGAGCTCGTTGTTTTAAAATGATCGGTTAAAAAGCTGGAATTGCACTAATAGTGAAAGAAATTCGGGTGTTTAGGCAGTTGGAGCGGGATATCGCTTTACATAGATTTAGAAATCATGCATAGTCCGAGCTTCGTTTCGGGTCATCCGACCCGGATTTGAAAATGTATGCCTCTGTGGCGGAATTGGTAGACGCGCCGGATTCAAAATCCGGTTCTGGCAACAGAGTGGGAGTTCGATTCTCCCCGGAGGCACCATCTCATTACCAGGGAACACTGCCGCCCTTGGATAGAAATAGTCCCGTTTGAGTGTTGTTTTCTAATAGTGCGCAACGGACCGAAATAGCAGCTCCTTCTTCGACGGTACCAGGAGCATTTTCTCCTCCTAAATCTGTTTTAATATGTCCTGGGTTGACCGAGTTTACCTTAAAGCCTTCGATCCGTAGCTCCTTCGCTAAAGACACCGTGAACATATTTAGAGCTGTTTTCGATGAGTTATAGGCGAGTAAATTGACTCCGTAAAATGGCCAGGATTCTTCCCCTTGTAGAGCGATGGATCCTAACGCGCTTGAAACGTTGACGATGACTTTCGAAGAACCTTTGCGCAGAAGTGGCAACATTGTTTGGGTGACTGAGATCGGGCCATAGTAATTGGTTTCGAAATGCAGTCTAAGTGCCTCCTGCGAGACCATACTTGGTGCGCTATAGTCAGTGCAGATTCCAGCATTATTTATAAGTCCATCCAGATAGCCGGAGTCTTCGGCTATCTGGGCATAAGCCGCTTCTTGGGATTTGCGGTCATTCACATCCATAGAGACGAGCTTCACCTCGCCGAACGACCTTAGATCTGCAAGTGCTTGTTTGCCTGCGCGAACATTTCGGGTGCTGAAGTACACTAAATGCCCCAATGAGGCCAGCTGTTTCACAATCTCTTTACCAATCCCTTTGTTGCCGCCGGTAACTAAGAAAACTTTTTTATCCATTTTAGTCTCCTGGTGTTGATCTTTTATGTGACCATAGCTTTTTTGAATTAGCTGAACTATAGATATAATGTGAATAGATTATTCAACTGGAGACATGAATGTCCTTTCCTCCAATGAACGAACTTCAAGCCTTTCAAAAGGTGGCTACAACGTTGAGTTTTAAGAAGGCTTCCGACGAACTGAATATGGCCCCATCGACCTTAAGTCATTCGGTGCGTTCACTTGAAGAGCGGCTAAGTACCAGCCTGTTTCAGAGGACGACGAGAAGCGTCTCGCTGACGGACTCAGGGCAGAAGTTGTTCGTTGAATTGGATGCCATTTTTCGTCAGCTAGATCAGGCTCTGACGATGAGTGATAGGTGTGATCAGCCAAGCGGCCGTGTTCGAATAAGTACAAATGAAACTGCAGCACCGATGTTGGTGAATATTTTTGATTCGAGCTTTTATGCGGAATTTCCAGGGATAGATATCGAGATCATTGTGGACAATCGGTTCACGGATATTGTCGCCGATGGGTTCGATGCTGGTGTTCGGCTACGAGATGTGATTCCAAAAGACATGGTTGCGATTCCGATAGTAAAAGATTTTCAGTTTATCACGGTTGCTTCCCCAGGTTATCTAAACCAACATGGGCGACCAAGAACGCCTTCTGACTTAAAAAAACATAATTGTATCGGGTTTCGTTTTGAAAGCCGACGACTGTATCAATGGGAGTTTGCTCAGAAAGGAAAACGCGTAGCCATTAATGTTGCTGGGTCCATGACGACAAACAATCCGAGGCTGATGGTTGACGCGGCGAAAAAAGGGATAGGGATTGCTTATGTGGCAGAGTCGCTTGTCACAGCTGAGCTCGCTTCAAACGAGCTTGTCAGGGTCCTCAGTAGGTGGCAAAAACCCTGGCCGGAGCTGCATATGTATTTTCCTCGAAACAGACATCTGCCTCCTGCATTGCGGATTTGTGTCGATAGAATCAAGCAAAAACGTCAAAAGTAAATTGGCGCGAGCACTTGTTTTAGTGAGCTTCGACTTCTTTTCCGCGTGATGAAAAGGCGAAGGCTTTTGTTCCTATTGCTCCCAACATGACGGATTCGATCAGGGGGACCGAGGCGACCTTTTCAGAGCTCCATTCGACGATGAAGTTGGCGCCGGTGCCTCCTTCTAAATCGTTTTCAGGAATGACAAAGTCTTTGGTCGACATTTTCCCCAGTGAAAAGGGGCCATTTAAAAAGGATTTAATCAGCTTACCGTTGGTGTCGAAGTAATCGACTCGTTTGATCGTGATTTCTTCTTTTGAAGAGGTGTTCCGGATGCTCAGTAAAGCTGTCATATGAAGTAAGTTGCCTTCGTATTGATTGTAAATACTCGAGTAGATGGGGACATAGACTTGCTGTCCGTTCAGCTTTCGAATGAAGGTTGGGTCAGCGGGGCGAAACTCGGTCGCTGTTGGAACTTTACTTGTCTTTGCCGGAGGTTTTTCTGGTAGGCAGCCAAGTAGCCCAAGCAAGAAAAGGGAAGCGAGGGGTCTTAAAATAATGTTTCGCATAACTGAGCCTCCATGGCGTCCTTGTTTGGGGACGCTTCATGGGACAATTTGGCTGGTATTCTGTCAATGCAAAACGCTCGATTCCAATCTTGCTAGGGGCTATGGATGGTGACTCAACTTGGGGAGGGGCTTTTCGGACTGGCGGCATGAATGGAAAAGGCCAGGTAGGCCGCAATGCCACCAAGTAAAATCGGCAATGTCAGCTTGATCACGGTCGCGATACTTGGGCTTTCGTGAATCGCGAAGAAGGCGATCAGTCCCAGGAACACGGACAGTGGGTTACTGGTGGCCGGAAAACGAGCCATTAACAACACGGTCAGTGCGACGGAAAAGACAACCGCTGTTACAGCGAGCGGTCCGATTTGGGGGGATAGCGTTGCTAGGCCGGTCAACGCCAAAGTTCCTATGGCGACTCCAAGTAGCGTGGCTCCGACATTGAGTGAGCCACCTTTCAGGCTGGGGTTTTTTGTGAAAAAGCTGACCCATCCGACGAACATGATCCAGACTGGGGCATGAAGAAGGCTCGAGCAAATTGTGGCCGCGGTGGCCGCAACAAGCGCTTCAGCAATAATGACGGTGTAGACATTGGATAAAATGAATTTCATACAGAGGCTCCTGGTTTCAAAGGGGTGACATGAAGAAGATCTTCAAGGTCGATTTCTTTTAAAAATGTTTGCCGAATTCTGTCGGCGACGGTGTTAACGACTTCGCAGCCGTCATCGCAAGGGTCGATATGTAGGCGGAACGGGCGCTGGCCTTTTTTTAGTTCGACCACTTCAGCGACTTTTTCGGCAATCATCGAGGGGTCGGCGTTCGCTGGGGTTTTTCGTTTCAGTCCTTCAAAAATTTTGAGGTCGATCCCCTTGTAGGGGCCATCAATATATTCGAGGGCGCAGGCCTGGTTACTGGGGGAGCCTGCATTTTCGAAGTGGTTGGTTCCGCTAATGAAAGCTCCGGGGACGATAATGGAGGTTTCGATACCCCACTTGGAAAGCTCGGTCGCATAGCTGATGGCAAGCGAGTCCATCGCGGCCTTTGCTGCAAAGTAGGGCCCAAGAAGTGGGGGTGTTCCACCGCGGGCGCTTGAACTTGAAATCCACAGAATAAGCCCATCTTGTCGCTGGCGCATTTTTGGCAGGGCCTGTTGATTGATTCGGTGGGCGCCGAGGACATTTACGTCGTACATCGCAGCAAGCTGCTGGGCTGAAAAGGCTTCGGTGGGGCCAAAAGTCATGTGACCCGCATTGTGAATTAATACATCGATCTCAGAGGATTCGATGTGAATAAGATCGATGGCCTTTTTAATCGAGCTTTCGCGACTGACATCAAGCTCGATGGTGCGAAGATCAAGGCTTTCTTCGATGGCCACTTCGATCATCTTCTGGGATTTAAATTTGTTTCGTCCTTCAATGTCTCGCATTGAAGCGTAGACTCGGTGGCCAGAACGAGCCAAGGAAAAGGCAGTGAGTTGGCCGATGCCACTAGAGGCCCCCGAGATAAGGATGGTTTTTTTCATGATGGCCTCCGTTTAAATGATTCCGCCGTTGGCTTTAAGAACTTGTCCGTTTATCCACGAGCCCGCATCGGAGGCTAAAAAGTGAACGACGTTGGCAATGTCTTCTGGAGTCCCAAGGCGTTCTAATGGGGGCGTCTTTCGAAATCGTTCTATCTGCTCGTCGGTTTTACCGTTCAGAAAAAGGTCGGTCGCGGTGGGGCCAGGTGCGACACAGTTGACTCGAATGTTTCGTCCACGTAGCTCCCTTGTGAACGTGTAGGTTAAGGCTTCTACGGCCGCTTTCGTGGCGTTGTAAATGGCGTAGCTCGGTATGGCCAAGCCAATGGCGGATGTGGATAGGTTCACGATGCTTCCGCCATCACTCAATTGTGTGCAACACTCTTTTAAGGTGTTGAAGGTCCCTTTGACATTGACGTCGAACAGGGTTTGAAATGCGGCTTCATCAAAGTCTTTGACCAAGTTCAGCTTCATAACCCCGGCGTTGTTGACAACAACGTCAACCGCTCCGAATTGGCGATGGGCTTCTGCGAATATGTTTTTGACTTCCGAGGCATGACTAACGTCCCCTTGGACGGCCGCGGCGTGGCCACCCAGGCGGGTGATCTCGTTAACGACGTCCTCAGCAAGGGCGGCGTTCGAAACGTAGTTGACCACGATGTTGTAGTCTTCTTTGGCCAGTTTNAGGGCGATGGCCTTCCCGATTCCTTTTGATGCTCCTGTTATGAGGGCTGTCTTCTTCATTTTGTCTCCTGAGTTCTTGTTTGGTTGAAATCAGGCTAGCATTGACAGCNGCATTACCCTAATGCATAAAGATAATATGAATCATGCACTGAGGTAATATTTGTCCTTACATTTTGATCAATTNAGGCAGGCGGATCTCAACCTACTGATTAACTTTTCTGTGCTTGCAGAAGAGCGAAGTATCACCCGTGCGGCCGAAAGGCTGCTGCTCAGTCAGCCAGCAATGAGCCGATCGCTTCAGCGTCTTCGAGACCTCTTTGGGGACGAACTGTTGCTTCGGGGAAGAAGTGGCTACGAACTGACCTCAAAGGGGCAGCGTATACAAGCCGAGCTTGAGCTGTTGCTGCCTAGGCTGAATCAGTTGATTCAAGGGCAACGTTTTAATCCTTATCACGAGGAGGCTTTGTTCCGAGTGATGGGTACGGACTATGCGTTGAAAGTGTTGGCTCGTGAGGTTTATCATCAAATTTTAGATCCTAAGATGAAGGCCCGCATCGATTTCTTAGCGTGGAACCCTGGTGTCTACGAGTATTTGGATCAAGGTAAGGTGGACCTGGCATTTCTAGCGAATGATGGGTTGATTCCTTCCTATTTAAAGACAGAGACCTTATTTTTAGAAAAGATGGTTTGTGTCGTTGATCGGTCCAGTTTCAAACGGCGGACACGGTTGTCTTTGGCGGCCTACCTAAGCTATCAGCATGTCGTTGTGTCGTTGGTCGATAAAGAACAAACCTTGCCCGACAAGCAGCTGGCAAAAATGGGGCTCAGTCGTTCGTTTAACCTTCGTGTGCCTTATTTTGGAGCGGCGATGGATGCGGTGAAGGGGACGGATCTGGTCGCAACAATCCCAAGTCGTTTCGTGGCTTCAATGAATCTTGATAAAGATTTAGCCGTCTTGGAGGCCCCTAAAGAGTTCGGTCAATTCGAATACCTGATGTGTTGGCATCCGCGATTGACTCACGACCCGGCCAACCAGTGGCTGGTCGCTCAGACTCGAAAGATTTTTGCGGACGACTAACTTGAAATGTCGACTACTTTAGGACGAATTGAACTTTTTCGACCACTTCCGGGGATCCACTGCGTTCTGTGATCACGATAATTTGTATAACTCGGGTCTTACGAAGGACCCCGTAGGCATAGCTTGAGTCTTCTCTGGTTAGGTGAAACCGGTGTCGCACAATATTGTCTTCAACTTGGGTCTTTCCAGTCGTGCTTACCGCGTAGACACCGGTCCCTCGGTGTCCTTCAAGGTCGTCCCGAATCTGTATAACAGCCACATGGTCACCATGGCGGACTTTGGCTCGTAGCCTTGTATGTATTAGGTCGTAGTCGATAAACCCCAGCTTCATGCTTTTGTCTGTCACCGTGTAGCGTTCACCTGTGTTTTCGACTTCCAACTGCAAGTATTCAGACGAGTAAAGGTTGGAGATTAGGCCTGCTCGTGGAACGACATCGGCATCGGCTTCAAACGCACGTTGAAGCAGTCCCTCGAGCACGCTTTTGTGATGAGCGATGACGTTTGTGTGAAGTTGAAGGAATCCGGCAAGGCGGATCTTGTCGATAGCATCTCCAATCGTCACCGGGTATCGATCAACGACTTTTCTTTGAGCTGTACTTAGCTGAGAAAGAGGAATGCTATCTAAAGGGACCTTCCTTTTGGTGATGCGTGGGTAGAAGTACGAGGCGTTAAGTTGAACCTGGGTCGCGTGTTTTGGGTTGGTTAGGTCAGCCACGGTCTGATAGGGGTGTTTGGGGAATCCAGCATAGGCGTCAGCAGCTAGGAAGTTGGCGAAGGGCGCATGTTCTACAAACGCCGCCTGGTCCTGGGAGTCCGGAAATTTAAAGTCGCTTAGGAACTCTGTTGGTAGGTGATAGATGTCACTTAGAATATGCTCCAAGCTGCCTTTGTCGATAGCCAGGGGCGGGACATATTCGGCACTGACGACAGTGTATGCGGCTGTCGTATTCCACTCGGGAAACTTGCAGCCCGTCGAGATGGCCATAGCCTTCGTCGATAGCCACGAAGTAAAAACGAAAGCGATCAAAGTCCGGACATTCATGCAGCCTCCTTTATGGGCCTGGAGTTTTCGTTGATGGCAGAGTCG
>NYZX01000126.1 GCA_002686065.1 Pseudobdellovibrionaceae bacterium
CGAATATACGTGAGCACCTGATTTTTTACTCCCGACTATTGTGCACCAGGCCGGATCCATATACATCACGCTCGACGGAGCCCCGTCGAAGCAGACAAATGGACTCCCAACAACCAACTCCACCACCCCTGCTGGGGCTAGGCCTCAGCGCTCCCCACATCTCACCTATGCCCCTGCAGATCCACCTTTTAACACCAAACATAGGTGTCCACAGAGAGGGACTTGGCAGTGCCTATTCCGACGGGGCTCCGTTGAGCGTGACGCGATCGACCGAAGGTCGACAACGGACTGAGCCCACGGAAGGGCGTCCCCAGAGAAATAGGTACTGCCAAGTCCCTCTCTGGGGACAGCAGGATCTACGCTCCCAACCGATCAATGGCCCAAAAAAACAAGGCTTTAAATTTTCTTTTGAATCACTGAAAAGTACATCGGCCCGTAACCATCACAGTGGTCCGGAAGGATCTGCCATCCAAGATCTGTCTTTTCACCGAAGTCAGCTTCGGCCACTTGGACATCAACATCAGGGCGCTTCTTAACAAGCTTTTCAACCACCCGATCGTTTTCAAGCGGAGCGATCGAGCAGGTCGAATAAACAATTCGCCCACCCGGCTTCAAGCTATCAAAGCCTGCGCACAATAAAGCCACCTGTCGTGTGTGTAAGCGCTTTGAACTGGACTGGGTCCACTTTTCTAATTGCCCCGGTGACTCCAGCTGGTGACGCTCGCCCGAACAAGGGGCGTCTAATAAAACGCGATCAAAATGACCTGCTTGATGAAGCCCCCACCTGGAAGCATCGAAGTTAGTCACCCGGACACGGTCACTTCGATCCGCTGGAATGTATTCACGAATGACCCGTTTCAAGCGCCCCACACGAGCCTTGGACAGGTCGTTTAACACCCAATGAGCCTGGGCTTCGCTTTCAAAAATCTGCACCAGTGACTTCCCCCCCGGAGCGGCACACATGTCCAAGACCAGGTGATCCGGCTGAATTTGCAGCTGTTTTGCCACAAGGACCGAGGCCAAATCCAATTCGTAGACCTGTTTCACGTCCTGATTCTGCTTAAAAAATGGGTTTTCCAAAGCAAATTTAGGGGCTTCCATACGCAAAGCGTCTAGCAATCTCGGCCACCGGTCCCCGTAAATTTCACGGTAGACTCTCTCAAACTCTGGAAATCCTTTAGATTTTTTACTCATTAAGATTAATTATATTAACTCTAACGAAATTTACTAGGTCACCCTGAAATTTTTACTTTCGCGTCCAGGACCTATTACCTATAGTCCAGCCACCATTCATCTAGCTGATGTACCCATGTTCAGGAGGGAACTTGTTTATGGTCCAACGACTGGTTGCTGTAATTGCCTTGTCGCTTTTTGCGTTGTCCTGCTCGCGACAAATCCAAGAGATCCCATCCGAAAAAATCGTTGAATCAAAACCTGACGTTCAAGCTGAAACCGTTCACGAAGACCTCGATCAGCTGTACTCGCAAGTCATTTACGGCCAAGACAATCGCCAAGACCTGTACCAGATTCAAAACCCTGCCCTCCGCCGGATGGGTTACGCGACGGCCGCACTATTTAAAACAAATCAACTCGCTGTCGGCGCCGCATCGGGCACCATCGCCCTACAGACTGAATCCTTTCGCCGTGCTTACAACCTTTGCCCAGAGGAACCATTTGTAGATCAAAACATTGGCGCCTTCTGTTCGGGCTTTCTTGTTGCACCCAATGTCCTTGTAACGGCTGGCCACTGCATCGAAACCCAAGCTGAATGCGAGAAGACCGCTTTTGTCTTTGGTTTTGCCATGCGTGAAGAAGGCCGGTACCCCACCCAGGCGAGATACGACGAAGTCTACCGATGTCGTGAGCTTGTGTACTCGGAACTAAACGAAGACACCATGGCTGACTTCGCAGTGGTTATCTTGGATCGACCAAACCCACGCGCCTATCCTTTAAAAATCAACCCAGCCAGCCGTCCCATCGCACAGAACACACCTTTGTTTGTTATGGGCTACCCTGCCGGTCTTCCTTTGAAGTTTGCGCCAGGAGCTCGCGTCCGATCGGTTGAAGACACTTACTTTTATACGGACCTTGATACCTATGGCGGCAACTCTGGTTCAGCGGTACTCAATGCCCAAACCGGCCGAGTGGAAGGCATACTTGTTCGTGGAGACCAAGATTTCCGCCGCGGCGACGGTGGATGTCGTGAATCCAATCGTTGTGACCAGAACGACTGCGATGGGGAAGAGGTCACACATATTAAGTTGGCTATTCCATACATCCAATATGCCTTGGACCATTTTCGGCAGTAGCCGGAAAGTTTTTCACACCTAAGCGCGCTGTTTTTGCCGCTGTTCTCCCCGTCTGTTAGATCCTAGGTTTGGGAGGAGAGTATGGTGAATTTTTTACGTCCGGTCGTCGGTGGCCTGTCTGCGTTCCTGTTTCTATCAAGTTTGTCTGTATTTCATGTCGAGGCTGAAGCCGCTTTAAAAGCCCGCCTTCAGCACAAAAGCAAAGGTGGACTGTCGATCCGATCGACCTCAGACAAGGTCAGCACAAAGCTTCCTAAGATTGAAGGGGTGATTTGGTCGCGTGAGTGCATCAAGCCAAAATCCGAAATGGACCTTTTTGATCGTGCGTCTGTTTCAGCCGAGCTAGATATCATGGTTGAGCGACTTAAAAACGCTGGGCCCTATCCCCGCTTAAGCAACCAACAGCTCGCTTTTCTAAATGACCTAGAGACATGCCCAGAGTACCGATTTCACTTACATGTGATCGCCAATATGTTGAATGGGTACGAACTAAAAAAGATCGTAAAAACCTCTGATAGTTCATGGTGGTTTTTCTAAGGTCGATAGACCTAATAGGACAAGCTTAGACTTGTTGACAGTCCGCCCGAGTCGCGAAGTTCGAATCGCTGCTCGGGGCGATCAAACTGACTTTCAGCCTGATAGTAGCTGCTGTTATAGCGATAAGAATAGTAGATCCTTAACATGCCCCCTGGGATGACCGGTGCCCTTAGACCAATCAAAGCCTGCTGCTTTTGAATGTAGAACTGATCGTCCTCATCAAGACGGGCCTCGTGAAAGTAGTTTTCGACCTCCCAAGACCAACGGGCCTCAATCGCAAATGGACCCAGTACCGACTGTGAAAGGCCTGCACTTGCCCCACCTGGTGACACGCCCATAGTGAGTCGCGTCCCGACAAACCCACCCCAGCTTAGCCGCACAAAGGGTGCCCCAACGATAAGATTGAACTTTTTTGACGGTGAATAAAGGTAGCCAATGATGGGAACCGGAAAATCACCAAACCCAAAGTTACTGTTATAAAACGCCCCCAAGATCCAACGCCCCGTGGTTCCCGGGCGAAGATTCATCAGGCTGACGGTATAGGCGTCATCGTCGCTCCGTTCGAAGGGCCGATCGCTGTTGGCACCAAACCCGATCTGTGCCGACCAGGTCGACCCCTGAGTCACAGCCTGAGCCCAGCCAACCTGAAACAGCATCGACTTTAGGTTGTTATCAACCTCGACACCATCTTCTAAGACCAAAGGTTCTTGTTTGATCTTTGTTTGGCCGTATCCAGCCGACAAAAACAACCCCGAGCCAGCAGGCATCGTCGTCACCGAATGTTGGTGGGAATGATAACTTTCGCTGTCGTCCAACCCCTGATCACCAACGTATTCCGAGTTGATCCGCAACAACGAACGTCCCGGTGGACCTGCTAATGTGGGCGGGAATAGCCCGCCACCCGACTGGGCAGCGGCAGATAGACTGAAAACAAGAACGCTAAAACTGGCGACAACAATCGAATACAAAACCTACTCACAACCCCGGGCGCGGGAAAAATAGTGGTTACATGCTGTCGCATAGTCGACTCCGCCAACAGACTGGCAAAGGCTAGCTGGAGCATGGTAGTAACCATCGTCGCAGACTCGTCGCCCGCCGTCTTGAACGTTGACCAAAAACTGGCCTTCTTCGACCGTCTCGCCAGATTTGCTGAGTGTGTACTCAATTTTGTTTGCACCCATAGCAAGCAAAGGGCGTTGAAACAATGTGTTGATCCATAGGTTCACTTTGGATCGAGTTCTTCCATCAGAAAAGGAATGGTTTTTTGATCGTGTCCGGCCATTTTGCCAATAAGCCTTTAAGCGCACTTTATCAGCCTGGACACCTTCAGCGACAAAATGGCTAACGACTCCTGGGCTAAGCCCACCGGCATTACAGTAGAAAATTTCAGGCGCACGAGCTGGACAGTAGACAGTGGTTCGCCCCGAATAGATAACCGATTCATACTGATCGCCCAGTTCAAAGCCAACAGCTCCGGCATAGGCTGAGCTCGCCCCGAATAAAATCGCAAAAACGAAAGACTTCATAGTTCCCCCTCTATAAGGAACATTGTCCCGATCTGCCTTTGGCTTGGTCAACCAAAGGCGCCTGCTGTCACGCGTCGCGACGCAAAAACAAAAAGAATCTTAAGAGTTTAGTGAGTTGGGTTGGCCCCTGAAGCCCCAGCTGCACGCAGAAGATCGACCACCTCCTGGTGACCTTCACGGAGAGCGTCATCCAGCGGAGTATTCCCCCAGCGGTCTTTGGGATTCACTTCCACTTTTTGCGATATAAGGTACTCAACGACCTTTGCCCGCCCTTCAGAGGCAGCCAAATGAAGGGGCGTTCGCCCGTCGTAATCCCCCTCGGAAGGGTCCACGCCGGAAGCGATAAGGTGCGAGACCTCATCTTGGTCACCCAATGAAGCCGCCCAACACAAGGACATCACTCCTGCCACTCGGTCCGTGTTTTTTCGACGTCGTGGATCCTGCTTCTTCGTGTTGCGATCGATCAAGCTGTCGTAGATATGAAAACGAAAGCGGTCGACCAACAACCGACAAAATTCGATCCCTCGAACTGGGTTTCCTAACCGGTCCAATGGAGGTGACCAAATACAAATGCCCATGACATTGGGAATAACCAACATCAGCCCGCCTCCAACACCGCTTTTCGCAGGAAGGCCGACAGTGAACGCGAACTCTCCGGAAAAATCATACATCCCGCAAGAGAACATCAAAGATAAACAGTGCTTTACAGTTTCAGGTCGAAACAAGCGCTCTCCCGTCAAGGGATTGACCCCCGAACCAGCAAGCGTGGCTGCGACCACAGCCATTGATCTTGAAGTCATTTCGATGGAACAGTTTTGAAAGTAGAACTCTAAGGTTTTCACCAAATCCGTGTGCTCGGGGAAACCACGATTTTCACTCATGAAATAACCAAGTGCGAAGTTTCGGTCTCCCGTAGCCCGCTCGGACAGGTACACCGCATTGTTAAACTGCGGAGGGTTCGATTCACACCCCAACCGCTTCCAGTAATCCAAAACGTAANCAAACCGCTGCGAGGGATCGTGGCCACGTTGAATGAGCGATGTCGTCATGATCGCTCCAGCATTGATCATCGGATTATGCGGTCGTTTTTTCGAGTCCAAGGTCAAAGCGTTAAAACTGTGCCCGCTGGGCTCACGACCCACATGGTGATGAACGAAGTCAACCCCGTGCTCTTCAAGGGCAAGGCAGTAACTGATCGGCTTGGATACGGACTGAACACTGAAGTAGTCTTGAGCATCCCCCACTTCCATTTGTTGCCCATCAACCGTACACACAGAGATTCCGTATTTGTTCGGATCCACACTGGCCAATTGCGGGATATAATCCGCCACCTTTCCCAGCTTGTTACTGACGGTCTTGGCGTACATCGACATAATATCAGCACAAAAGCCTTCAAAGTCAGGAACCGCTAAATCCCCTTGCAAGGCTCGCTTCACCAGTCCGGCATGATCGCTTACTAAGTCACGAAAGCGGTCGTAGTCCATCGGGCGACCCGATGTCGCCTCGGCCTCCAACTTTTGATACAAGGGCGCCACGCGCGGGTCCGTTCGGACAAAGCCCACCTTTTCCAGGCGATGGATCACTTCACGGCCATCGACTCGACCCGCCTTTTGTTGATCTAAAGAATCAAAAAGAAGATCCAGCTCACCTTGAAGAAAAACCGAGTTGTTTGCTGCTGGCTTAGATTTCCCCATGACCTGTTATCGGTGTTTCGGGGTGAGATATTGAAGTCTATGCAGGACCTAGGGCCGTCAACTGCCCTAAGGAACGGAGATCGACGCCATCCCAAGGGTTCCTATGTTGGAATTCAAGGTCATCCGGATATTATGAGTCCCACTCATCGTCGGGGTATAGTCAAAGCTGACGCTATGGTTAACGGGATCACAGACGATATTAGAAAAGACATTTTCCATATCCGAAATCAGATCGACCCCCGAACAATCAATGGGAAGCTCGTAGCCGTTGTTATCACGTAAGGCGATGCTCACTGTGTGATTTAAGGTCGACCCAACAGTCCCAGCAAAGTTCGTCGATGGCGTTATAATACCAGATTNGCTCATATCCAATGNGCCAAACGAAACCCCTGTGGCCGTTTTTCTAAATTGAAAGCGAGNAGCCGAGCTGTNGCCCTCAAGGCTGATCACAGCGTCGTTGCCCATTGGTAGATGACCATATATCGCATCACTGGTTTCGATTTGCTCAAGAGCCTGAAAGCCCCCGCCGTGATTTATAAAGTAAGCCCCCTCTGGCTGCCCTGAACCCGCAGTGACTAAGATGTCCTCGTCCCCATCTTTATCCATATCAAACACCAACAGTGAATTATATGGGTAACCGGCACTTGGGTGAGGAGCTTCAAAAGCGGACGGAAGGATTTGAACATCAACCCCCATCGTCAAAGAGGTGCTGCTAAACTCGGCATCAAAAGTAGAGTTCAATTTAATCACAACAAGATCAAGACCTGACAACAGCAAAACATCACCCGCGGTGTCGTCCCCGAATCGCCCAGATCGAATGTCTGATATTGCTGATAAACCACTGATGCTAACCGCGTTTGCAACACTTGTCGAATCCATGGTCGCGCTTCCGCCCGACAAAACNCCTAGGCCTCTATACACTTCCAAGTCTACTTGATTNGAAANACCATTGAATGTAGACCCAACGGCCTCAGGGTGACCATCCCCNTTCAAATCCAACAANCGATACAAAGNCTGGGCTGGAGAGACCCCTGTCATAGCCGAAAAGCTATAAGACACCCCGGCAGCATCCATCACNTACACTCGNTGCACTAAGCTTCCACTTTCCTCTGCCANNACGGTGATATCATCAATACCATCTGAGTTTCGATCTCCGATATAGAGATCGTGGACGGTTTCCGCNCCCGTCGCCGTCGGAGCAAAAAGCAAATTCCAAGACGCCCCACTCACAAAGCCCGAAGCTCCGATCACGCTACTATANACATAAACATGATGCGCATATCCGGTCGTCCCACCCGTCACAGCCACCACGTCTAAGTTGCCATCANCGTCGAAATCAGCAAGGCCTGTCCGAACAATGTTAAACGCCAAACTCGATGCCGCTGTCGAAACGTGAGCAGGGCCAGCCTTGAATAAATCATCAATAGCATATAGATCCGTTCCCGAAGCGTAGACATAGCTATAAATGCCACTACTCGATTTCGTGATAAAAGATGTGTTTGGATCAACAAAGGATAGGGCACTTGTATAAGCAGCATCAGAAGTTCTCATACTTGAGANCACNGTNCCATGCTGGGTATACTGCAACTCGCCCGTACCTGTATAAACGCGCTCGCCGGAAGCATCTTCAGCAAACGGACAAGCGACAAACTGGTAATCCCACGCTGAGCCCGACAGTGGAAGATCGACACTTAAGAACACCCGGTTTTTAACGCCACGATGTTCAACAGGAAAGCCCGCCGGCTGAGGCAACAAGGCTGCTAATTCACAACTAACACCATCATTCGTGTTTCCCAGCAGGACTGGGTCAGCGACAGCGATCACAGAAACACCGGATAGCCCAGCGTCTGGAGCTCCGTTCACCATGGTTCGTATCGCCCCCGGAATCAGGTTAAAGTTGATAAACACTTTGTTTCCACCGTCAGGCCGGCAACCAGCAAAAGCCCCGTACTCGCTACACCCAATCACTTTTGACTGAGGATAAAAAAGGAGTTCGCGCTTTGCCAAGGCTCCCTCATAGGGAGCGGTCTCTTCGGCGTTGTTATCACCGATATTAAAATGGTTAAACCCAATCCAAGAGTGGAACTGTTCATTAATCGTTGAACTGGTTGGTAAGCAGTTCACAGACCCACCATCGTTAATGCCACCAGAGCTAGCAAACGACGAGGCACCAGCTGGGTTCCAGTTCAGCAATGTCAACATATCCGAGCTGAGTGACAAATTTGAATACTCATGCTGCTGGGTCGAATAACAGACTTCCATATTGCTGTAGTCCCCAGTCGCCGTGTCGTAATTGTCATCGAAAAAGTAACCCTGCACGACCGTTCGAGGGCCTTCGTAATAAGGCGTTGATGACGGGTCATCCTGAATATATCGCCCCGGAATGTCGACATACATCAACTCGGTGGACGAAGCATAATGGGAAGCCGTCGACGGGGCCGTTGTCCCAAAACTCATTTGAACGAGAGTCGTTAAGTTAGACATGCTCACCGAGTCAGCCAATGATTGTGCGGCATAAGGGATCAGGCGAAATTCGAAGTCGACCCCGGATGGACCATCAACACTGAAGAATCCGTTCACCATGCTGTCACGGCTTACAATAAAAGGGATCTCTGTGAACTCCTTGCCAAAGGGTTCATCGACAAGCATCTCTAGATCGCCTGTTCGACCATATCCCACATAGGAGCCTGCCAAGACCTTTCGCGTGTAGGTCGCCTGAGCATGGACGCTAAAGAAATAATCACCCACACCTTGCAAATTAGGCAAAGCAGAAAAAGAAACTTCTATATTAGCAAGGTCCGAAACAAAGGCGGAATCAATGAGCTCGCCACCGTAAAGGTACATTTTTTCCGAGCCCGGATCACGAAGCACCAACACAGCACGAATGGCCCGAGGGTCTGAGACCGTTATGTAAAAATCATGAGTGCATGTCGAAGTCAGCGTACATGTGGCATCGTCCCCACCGCTCAAATTCCATTGATAAACCTGAGGGCGAACACGGCCCCCACTTGAAAAGTCATCTTCATCATGAATATTAACTAGCAGAACCTGCGGGATATAGTTCGCAGGCGCACCGATAGCACTAAACGTTTCAGGCGTTAGAACAAGGCGAGCCTCTGTTCCAATGGATGAGCTCAAAGACAAACCATCGATGACCCCTGCCGTGCAACCAGACAAAGCCACCAATAGAGCCAACGTAATAAAGGTTTTTCCTGGCTCAGCCAGCCGACGTACCATGCCTTTACTATCGACAGGTCACCGCCAAAATCTAAGGTTTCAGCCTGGATTTTCCCCGATTGAGACAGGAATATTTCCAAATCGCAGCCATCCAAACTCGAGTTCCCCACCCCTAATGGCAGATCTCAAAACGCGACTGTAATCTTTTCATATTTAAAAAGCGTATCCCTAAAGGCCTCTAAGGAATTCCTTCGCCCTGCTGACAATCCCTTAACTATTCGTCCTTTTTATGGCTTTATGTCGGAAACACAATTTGCCAGGGGCGTGCTTTGGAAAAGTTGATCAGTTGTTTTGGTTTGGCCGCATTGATAGGTGTCGCATATCTTTTTTCGGAAAACCGCTCTGCCGTAAATCGCCGACTTGTTTTGACCGGCGTGGGGCTTCAACTGACTCTTGCCATCTTAGTTCTTGGAATCCCTGCCCTGGGGTTTTCGGGACCACTACGCGCCCTGTTTGATGCCGCCAACCAATTCTTTACAGCCATTTTAAATTACTCGGATTTAGGCGCTGCCTTTTTGTTTGGAGGACTCGCTGATTCAGAAAAATCGGGTTTCATCTTTGCGGTTCGAGTCATCCCAACCATTATCTTTTTCTCGTCGTTGATGGGCGTTCTTTATCACCTTGGTTTGATGCAAATCATCGTCGACGTTATGGCGAAAGGTATGTTGAAGTTGCTAAAAACTTCAGGAGCCGAAAGCCTAGCTGCGGCAGCCAATATTTTTGTGGGACAAACCGAAGCCCCTTTGGCCGTGAAACCATATATCGCTGGCATGACCCGGTCCGAACTATTCTGCTTAATGACAGGCGGGATGGCGACCATCGCCGGCGGTGTCCTTGCCGGTGTTGTCGGCCTATTGAATGGAACCATCCCTGATATTGCCGGGCATTTAGTCACCGCCTCTGTGATGTCAGCCCCAGCGGCGATCATTCTTGCTAAAATTATGGTTCCCGAAACGAAAAGCCCAAAAACGCTGGGTAGCCTTCCAAAGGACTCTCAAGGCGCTGTTTATTCGAACGTCATTGAAGCTGCGGCTCTTGGCGCCGGGGACGGGCTTAAGCTGGCATTGAATGTCTCAGCGATGCTTCTTGCCTTTATCGCTTTGATTGCCTGTGTGAACGGAGCTCTTGGAATCATCGGCGGATGGATTAGCTTTGAAAGCTGGGGCAGCATTCTTTACCCAGACGGAACAGCCTTGGCCGATGTCAAACTCACCTTTCAACTATTAATCGGTTGGGTTTTTGCCCCCTTCGCTTTTCTAATGGGCGTCCCATGGAGCGAGGCCCTGTATGCTGGCCAGCTGATGGGCGAAAAAATGGTCCTAAACGAATTTGTTGCCTACGTCAGTCTTTCAAATATGGGTGACGTGCTTTCCGAACGGTCGGCGGTCATTATGAGCTACGCCCTTTGCGGCTTTGCTAATTTTTCGTCGATCGCTATTCAGATTGGTGGGATTGGTTCCATTGCTGAGTCCCGCACTAAGGAACTCGCGGCACTTGGGTTCCGTGCCATGATAGGCGGAACCCTGGCAGCAATGATGACGGGAACTTTAGCTGGGCTTTTGATTTAAGCTTTTACAGCGGCCGGGCTTAGAACACGCTGTTCCAGCGCGGACCACAAAGCCATAATCGCTGCCCCATATACGAAAGTGCCAATAAGGTGCCCTTGGTAAAACGGCAAGCCCATCACATAGGATGACATCAATCCCGACATTGTTTTTGGATAGCCAGTCCCCATGGCCCAAACGGCGAAGTTCGTTACCAAAAAGAACTGTGTCGGACCGATAAGGCCAACAGCAGCTGACTTCACTATCGAAAATTTCTCGCCGCGCAGAAAGAACCGTCCCAAGTAGAAGGACAAACCCAACGACAAATAGGTCACTGGCAGCAGCGAGTAAAAACCAAGATACAAATCACTGATCAACATGCCTAACAATAGGACGCCCAATCCAAGCCCCCACTTCGGAGCACGGGCCCCTGCGAATAAGGCGATCGCCGTGACCGGCGTCATATTCCAAGGGTGCGGCATCCATCGAGTCAGTAAGATCGATAGGACCATAACAGCAAAGCATAACAAGCGTGAATTCTTCTCAGACAAATTGAACCCCATTCTGTGAGTGTGCTAGAACTAGAACTCTAACATTTTCGATGACTTGTCTAGCTTCGCGCAGAGCTTCACTTTGACTTTTTGCGCAACGCACAATACTCCACACAGGTCAGTGAGGTTGATATGCATAAATTGGTATTGATTCGCCACGGGGAAAGCCTTTGGAACAAAGAAAACCGCTTCACCGGCTGGAAAGATGTGGGCCTTTCTGAAGAGGGACTCGCTGAAGCCAAACGCGCTGGTGAAATGATTCAAAAAGCAGGACTTCAGTTTGATATCGCCTATACTTCGGTCTTAAAGCGAGCCATCAAGACACTTTGGACCGTCCTCGAAGAAACGGACCAAATGTTTCTTCCTGTCGAAAAGGCCTGGCAGTTAAACGAGCGCCACTACGGTGGGCTGACCGGGCTGAACAAAAAAGAAACCGCGGAGAAGCACGGTGAAGACCAAGTTTTTATATGGCGACGAAGCTTTGCAACGCCACCTCCTTCACTCAGCTTAGAAGACCCCGAGCATCCAAGCCATGACCGCCGCTACGCGGATGTCAAAGACCTTGTTCCGTCTGCAGAGGCCTTAAAGCAATGCAAAGATCGCGTCATGCCCTATTGGGAAAATGTCATAAAACCAAGTATTCAAAGTGGACAACGAGTCATCGTCGCTGCTCACGGCAATAGCCTACGCGCCTTGATCATGCATTTAGACCAAATTTCGGAGGAAGAAATTTCCCAGTTAAACGTACCGACTGGTATCCCCTTGGTCTATGAGCTAGACCCAAAGTTACAGCCCATTCAAAGCTACTATTTAGGGGATGAAGAAGAGGCTCGTAAAAAGGCTAAGGCCGTCGCAGAACAAGCGAAATAAATTGCATCTAAGGCCGACTTTGCTAGCCTTAACAAAATATAAATAAGAGGGGAAATCATGGAAAAAGTGTGGTTGAAGAACTACCCAAAAGGCGTCGTCGAAGAAATTAACACAGACCAATTTGAATCGATCCCAGATCTGTTTTTGGATTGCATCGAACGCTACCGATACCACCCCGCCTTTTCGTGCATGGGCAAAGACATGAGCTATGCCGAACTCGAAAAACAGTCCAAAGACTTTGCGGCCTTTTTACAAAACCGACTTGGTCTGGAAAAAGGCCAGCGTATCGCCATCATGAGCCCAAACATCCTGCAATACCCTATCGCTTTGATGGGAGCTCTTCGTGCTGGCTTGATCGTCGTTAACGTGAACCCCCTTTACAC
>NYZX01000127.1 GCA_002686065.1 Pseudobdellovibrionaceae bacterium
CTTGCTCGACTCGTTAAATTTGGCTGACTTTGTCCGGGATCATATCGAACCGGAGCTTCCGGCGCTGATACGCGGAGTGCAGGTCTGTGGCGCTCAAGAGACGACGAAGGAATCCATTGTTCAAACATTTAAAGTCGAGTCACGGCGTCGTGTCGGATTTTATGATTCTCCGATTGAGCCTCAGTTAACCCCGCAAATGGCACAAGACATTATGAGTTCGAAAGACTTCGGAATTCGTCCGATGCCTATGCGAGTGTTTATGCATAAGAAGGGGCATAAAACCTTGGGGCACTATGATGGAAACAGTATCCATGGGTTGAATCTGCAAGTGAAAGGCCGCAAACACTGGCATATTTATTCGCCCCAGTCTTCGTTGCGGTTTTTGCCGTTCATGTACGTCGTGATGGACGACCTGTCTAGTTACCGAAACCAACCGGGAAGGCACTTCGAATTTATTGCTGAGGAAGGTGATCTATTATTTTTACCCCGCTACTGGGTTCACGAGGTCGCATCGCTTGGACAGTTAAACATCAATTTAAACTGGGTTTTCACGCCTCGCACTCCATCAGGCTCGCGCCTTGGGGTTCGTGAGCAGCAAATCGTCAAGCTAAGGCAGTCTTTGCCTCTGATTAACTCGGCTTACTTTCCTGACGAAATCGAAGGGTATGGAGCGATCGGCCAGGATGTGAAGCGCTACACCGAGCAGGTGACTCAAGCAGACCTACTGAAGCGCCTTGCTTATGAGGCCTCTAACTATGCTCGTCTTCCGGCTTATTACTCGCGGCTACGGGCGGCGGCGGATGACTTCGAGAAGAACAACTTTAACGTCTAGCAGGGTCATTTAGGGCTCTCAGGGCCGATTTGAACGGATAAATTCGTTCATCTGATTTTCAACATCATTTTTATGAAGACAGTCCGCTTTAAGTTTTCTAGGCTGGGGCCAAATTACTAAGGGGGGGATTTATGCGCCTACTGACTATCCTTGCAGGACTTGTTTTTTCGGCTCAGGCGATCGCAGCGAACGATTATGCCGTCGCTTTTATGTACGAGGACGCGAATCAGTCCAAAGACATTTATGTGAAAGAGGGGGCGACTGAGGCGGTGAAGGTTCCTTCAGATTTTAAAGTTAACATTTATCCGGATATTTCTTCTGATGCCAGGTTCATTGTTTTTGCTCGGGGGCAAGACGTTCATCAGTTGGATATCGTTGTATTTGATCGGTCACAGGAGACCTTCCAAGTCGTTTCTGAAGGGCCGGGGTTTCGTCTTCATCCCCATTTTTCGGGTTCTGCTAACAAAGTGGCCTATGTTGAGCTGCGTGCACAGCAGTTTGATCTGCATGTCCACAATCGACAAACGGGTGAAACCAGTGTGTTTCAATCAAGTGGGTCATCGTCCTACTTTTTTCCACAGTTAAGCAGTGATGGGGAGCGCGTTTTTGTTCAACGTAATGTTTCTGAAACGAAAAAAGATATTGTGTATTTTGATTTCGCTGACCCTAGCAAAGTCCATCAGGTGGAAGGTTTGCCGGACTTGTGTATGTCGCCAAACCTAAGTTCGGACGACAATAAAGTGATTGCAAGCTGTTTCCAGGAAGGTCAATGGAACCTCTTTGAAGCCGATTTGATTTCTGGAACGGCGAAACAGTTAACCTATGATTCTTTGAAAGAGTTTGCTCCGGCTTACTTGCCAGATGGTGGTATCTTGTTCGCCTCAGACCGCGATGGGGAGTTTAGCCTTTACCACGCGCAGATCTCTACGGGACGAGTACAAGGGGTTCGGTCCTTTTATGCGACGGCTGAGGCCAGCCTCTACTCGCCCAGTGTATCGGGAGCGATTGAGTACTCGATGGACTTGTTTGCGGACATGCCCGGTGAGCCGAGATCGTCGTTTGCCACTGTGCGGTTCCAGGATAAAATTTTCGTCTTTGGTGGGCATCAAGGTCCCGAGCATACTTACCCAGAAGAGTCGTTCACTAACGATGTATTTTCCTTCGATGTAAAGACGAATGTTTGGTCGACGATGAGTCCGCGCCCAGTGAAGGCACATGGTTACACGGCTGAAACCTGTGGGACTCAGATTCTTGTTTTTGGAGGCTTTGCTTTTTCGAATGAGCACAATCCTGGATGGAAGTCTTTGGACCGTGTGGATATTTATGATCCGATCACTAATCGTTGGAAGGATGGTCCTAAGATGCCACGTCGCCGGTCCTCGAATGTTGTAGGAAAAGTGGGTAGCAAGATTTACCTGATTGGTGGTTGGGATAGTACGCCGAAGCACGACGGTGATTATGACGGGCGCTTTCACCCTGAGATTGATGTTTTCGATTGTGCCACAATGAGTTTTTCAACCTTGAACAAGCCCATTGCTGAGCCCCTAAGGCGTGCCTTTTCGGCGGTCGTCGATGGAGATCGAATCTTGCTTGTCGGAGGGCTTGGTCAGGGGGCAACCCACTTCGAACTGTTGGACGAGGTAACTGCCTTTTATCCGAAGGAAGATCGCTTCGAAGAGCTTCCGAAGTTGCCTTTTCCGACCTTCGCACCGGCGGCAGGAATACTTGGTGACCAAATGTATGTTTTCGGCGGTATGTTTAAAACTGGGCAGTATGAATATCGCTACGTGAACTCGGTTTATGCCCGAGATCTTTCTGGGCCGTGGGTCGATACAGGTCGTAAAATGCAAGAGTCCAAGGGCTTCTCTCAGGTTGTTAACTTAGGAGACTCTTTGGCTGTTCTGGGAGGACACTCGTATCAGAATAATCAGGATCGACCGGTTTCGACCGTCGAGCGGTTTTCAAGATAGCGGGCAAGATAACTGTGGCTCATCGGTTGGTCTTATTTTTCTTTTTGGTCTCGGTATCTTCAACCTGCTGGGGGTGGGGGGCTAAAGGGCATCGAGTTGTTGGACAGATTGCTGAAACCCAACTGACTGAGACATCCAAATCGATTTTGAACCGGCTTCTGGACGGTGACACTTTAGCTTCGGTATCTAACTGGCCAGATTATATTAAAAGTTATGCTGCGGGACGCGGCTACGGAAACTGGCACTATACATCGGTTGATGATGGTCTGGTCTATTCAGATGCCTCGGCGGTGGGGCTCGCTGGTGTGAAGATCAAAGAAATGATCGGAGTTTTGTCAGGTTCGAAACCACGTCCACAGGGTTTCACAAATCGGATGGTCGTCGCCTGGCTGGTTCATCTTGTTGGGGATATTCATAATCCGCTGCATGCCGGCCGTGTCGGTGATCGTGGAGGCAATGATATCATTGTCAGTTACTTCGGCGAGCTGAAGAACCTGCACCAGGTTTGGGATAGCTCTATGATCGAAAACGATGGGTTGAGCTTTACGGAGCTTGCCAAGAAGATCAATACCTTGCAGCGGAAGTCCAAGTTAGACCTTGGTCATGAAGACCCAAACAAGTGGGTGAATGAGTCCATTCAGTTGAGGCCGTATGTTTACGATCTTGTCGAAGGGACCTTAAAGGAAATAGGTGGAGCTCCAGCCCCGTTGAAACCAGAGTCCGCGTTTCATTCGATGCAGCTGAGCCGGCTTGGAAGTCCGTCCAAAGGGCGACTTCCTTTTGATCGAATCGAAAAGATTGATATGAGAAAATGCAGCACCTATGCCGGTTGGGATGATAGTGATACGGCTCGATCGGCCCGACGACAAGAGCCGGGATTTTGTAAGCAAATTCCTCGGCTGGGTTATTCCTATTCCGCGAGAAACATGAAGGTGGTTGAAAACCGCTTGTTACAGGCAGGGATTCGATTAGGAAAGGTCCTGAATCAAGCCCTATCGTCCTCAAAAGGAAAATTGAAATAGAGAAAGTGGCCTGCTAGTTTTGGGAGCCAAGTATCTGATGAGCGACTTCAACAAAGCCGAATCCGCCCTTGTTGTTAGTCACAAACTTNGGGGGGCTCTTCAGGTCGTCTTTGAACTCCATCACATTGGCAACACCGATCGAGTTTTCGAAATAGCCGAACATGGGTTCGTCGTTCGGTGAGTCGCCTACAAAGCAAATGCTGTCCTGTAAACGGGTCATGTCTTGGCCAAGTTCATCACGGCAGTATTGTTCGCACATGCTGAGCTTGTTGTGCTGTCCAAACCATCCGTTGACGTGAATGGAGCTCACTTTTGCAGTGGCTCCATGGTGGTGAAAAATATCGACAATTTTTTGAATGCTTGATTTTGAGAGTGGTCCGACGTCTTCGGCGAAGTCGATGGCTAAATCAATTTGTCGACAAAACTGATCGCTTGCGACGGCAGAATCGGGAACCGCCTTTAGGACATCCGCTTTGATTTGTTGTAACTTGATGTTGTCTTCACGAAGTTCGTCTTCGGACTTTTTGTAGGCTCGTTTCATATGATTTTTGTTATGACGAAAGTAAAGTCCGCCATTTTCGCCGATGACGCCGTGAACTGGCCAAAAGCGGGCGATCATTTCGCACCAGCCCGCTGGTCGGCCTGTTATTGGGATGATATTATATCCGGCGTCAAAAAGGTCCCAGAGCGCCTGATAGGCCTCTGGACGAAGTTTCCCGTCGTTCGTCAAAGTGTCGTCGATATCGCAGAATATAGATTTTATGGAGGATGATATCCATTTTTCAATCGGCTGCATGGTGGTCCTTCGTTGGTGCTGCGTTGCAAGTAAATGCGAATTTATTAGGCATCTATAAATTTATCCTTGCGTCCAAAAAAAAGAAACCTCTAAGTTAGCCTATATATATAGATGTCGATGCCCGCAGGGCATGAAAGGTAGATATGGCCAAGTCGGCAAACGGAAAAAAGCTAGTAGTGGTTGAGTCCCCAACAAAGGCGCGGACAATTCGAAAGTTTTTAGGGAAAGACTTTCTTGTTGAGTCNTGCATGGGGCATGTCCGAGATCTGCCTAAATCGGCAAAAGAGATTCCTGAAAAGTTCAAAAAGGAAAAGTGGGCGACCCTGGGGGTGAATGTTGATAAAGACTTCGACCCCATCTACACGGTCCCGAAAAATAAGACCAAAGTGATTACGACTTTGAAAGGTTTGATGAAGGAGGCGGATGAACTGATTCTCGCAACCGATGAAGACCGTGAAGGGGAAAGTATCAGTTGGCATTTGCTTGAAACGTTAAAACCTAAAATTCCAGTCAAGCGAATGGTGTTCCACGAAATCACCAAAGAGGCCATTAAGCAGGCCTTGGATGAGTTTCGTGATATCGACTACGACCTTGTTCGTGCTCAAGAGGCGCGTCGGGTTTTGGATCGTTTGGTGGGTTATACGATTTCGCCACTTCTTTGGAAGAAGGTGGCTTACGGTCTGTCAGCAGGACGAGTTCAGTCAGTGGCTGTTCGCTTGATTTCAGAGCGCGAGCACGAGCGGATTCGGTTTGTTAAAACCGATTACTGGGGGCTTCAAGCTGCCTTGATGAAAGATAAGGTTCCGTTTGATGCGCGACTTCAGTCTTATGATCAGCAGCGCATCGCTTCGGGTAAAGATTTTGATTCTGAGACCGGTGGGTTGCTGGAAGCGAAGAAAGGCCAAACGCTTCATCTTAAAAAAGATAAAGTCGACAGTATTGTTGCCGAGATCAAAGGGAAAGATTTCGTTGTTAGTAACGTGGAAGAAAAGCCCGTTTCTAGAAAGCCGGCCCCTCCGTTTATCACGTCGACCTTACAGCAGGAATCCAACCGTAAGCTGGGGTTGAGCTCTCGTGAAACCATGCAGGTGGCTCAAAAGTTATACGAACGTGGTTTTATCACGTACATGAGAACGGATTCGACGAACTTGTCGACCCAAGCCATTACGGCAGCCAGGGACTGTATTCTTGAGCGTTATGGTAAGGACTATCTACCGCCAGAACCACGCGATTATACAAAGAAAAAAGCGAAAGGGGCGCAAGAGGCCCATGAAGCGATTCGTCCAGCTGGAACAAGTTTCGTACTTCCTGAAGAGACGGGTTTAAAAGGGATCGACTTTAAGCTTTATGATCTGATTTGGAAGCGAACGGTTGCTTGCCAGATGGTCAATGCACAACAGAAGCAAGTTCTTGCGAAGCTAAGTGTTGGTAAGGCTGTGTTCTCGGCGTCTGGGATGACCATCGAGTTTCCTGGTTTCTTAAAGGCCTACGTTGAAGGTAAAGATGATCCTGATGCGGCGTTAGATGACCGTGAAGTTCGCCTGCCGAAGCTTGTTGAGAAGGATGCGGTGACGCCGGAAAAATTGAAGCCGACCGAGCATGAAACGAAGCCGCCAGCGCGATATACGGAAGCCACTTTGGTTCAAAAGATGGAAAAAGAAGGTATTGGACGCCCGTCGACTTACGCCTCAATTATCGGAACCATTCAGGATCGTGGGTATGTCAAAAAAGTTGGTAATGCTTTGGTGCCAACATTCACGGCCCTGGTTGTAAGTAAACTGCTAACGAAGCATTTTCCTGAACTTGTCGACCTGAACTTTACATCTGAAATGGAAAACTCGCTGGATGATATTGCTCAGGGTGAGCTTGATCAGATTAAGTATTTGTCGAAGGTCTATCATGGTGACAAGGGTTTGCGTCACCAAGTTGAGCTAAAAGAAAAAGCCATCGACCCCGAGGAGTCGCGTGCCATTGAGCTTAGCGGACTCGAAGAGCTGAGCTTTCGAATTGGGCGGTACGGGGCCTATGTGTGTCGCGTAAATAAAGAGACCGGCGAGGAAGTCTGTGCATCCATTCCTGAAAATTTCTTTCCAGGAGATATGGACTTTGCTGCGGCTAATAAGTTGATTGATCAAAAACTAAGTGGCGCGGACGCCCTAGGGAAAGATCCTGAAACGGACCTTCCTGTGTATGTCCTGACGGGGCGCTACGGTCCCTATGTGCAGCTTGGTGATGCGACCGACGAGGATGCTAAGCCGAAACGAATGGCTTTGCCTCCGGGAGTCGAGGTTGAAGATGTTGATTTGCAACTGGCGCTAAAAATCGTCGAGCTTCCTAAGACATTGGGTAACCATCCCGAAACCGATAAGGTTGTGAAAAAAGGAATTGGTCGTTTTGGACCTTATGTTGTTCACGATGGTGATTTCCGGTCTATCCCGAAAGATACTCCGATCTTTGATGTCGACATGGCGTTTGCGATGAACCTACTGTCACAGCCGAAGAAGGGGCGTGGACGAGCGTCGGCCTTGAAAGAGCTTGGTGAGCATCCAGAGACCGGTGATCAGGTTCAGGTCTTTAACGGGAAATACGGTCCTTACGTAAAGGCCGGTTCAGTGAATGCCTCTTTACCAGAGGATCAAAAGCCCGAGGAAATGACCTTAGAAATGGCTGTTGACCTGTTAGCTCCCAAAATTGCTGCTAAAGGGGCGAAAAAGAAAACCGCTAAAAAGAAGACAGCGAAGAAGAAAACGGCAAAGAAGGCTGCTGCCAAGACGGAGATTCCTCGGCCAATCAAGTCGGCGGCTTCCTCTAAGAAGTCGACTGTTAAAAAGAAGACGGCTTCGACAGCGAAGAAGAAAGTGATTCGCCGTAAAAAGTCGGACTAGTTCCTTTCGATGTTCGGACTCAATGAATCCTTTTGAGTTCGGAGCTTAGGGGCCCTCACATAGTTGGTGAGGGTCCACCTGTCTAGCCTATGGACACTAGAAAAAAATTATAGGGTTTTACCGGAACCGGGGGCAAAGCGTGGGGGGCTTCGGTGTCTTCTATGACGTAGCCGTCTATGGTGTGATACCAACAGGTCTATGCGACGCTTATCCCGAGCCTCAAAGCCCATGAAACCAGCTGCTGTCAGCCAACTCAGCTTGGGGATTGAAAAATCCCGTGAGCCTGATCGCAACTTCAATAAAGGTGGACGAAGTTTCTATTTTTTCGACTTCGACGATAATATCGCCTGCTTATCGACACCGATTATTTTGTTTCACAAGCAGACGGGCCAGCCGGTTGAGCTTTCTAGTCAGCAGTTTGCTGAAGTCAGCGAGTCGATTGGTAAGTATGGGCCGTTCCAGGATTTTCAGTTAGACTTTGATGATCACTCTGGGAGTTTTCAGTACTTTCGGGATAAGAGCTTTAAAGTGATTGATCGTTTGCTTGGTAAGCAGCAGACCTTTCTAAAGGATTTGGAGTCAGCCTTGGTGAAGAAGGACTTCATCTGGCAAGGTCCTTCGTGGTCTTGTTTTCATCATGCTGTCTATAATCAGCGGCCTGTGTCGTTAATTACGGCTCGCGGACACGCCCCCGAAACCATGCAGGCAGGTATGGAGCTCATGGTTTATTATGGGTACTTGCCTCATGTACCCAATTATTTAAGTGTATTTCCTGTCAGCCATCCACCGACGATGAACCAACTTAAGGACGAAGGTCAGGCGCCTGACATTGCACAGCTCAAACAGGCAGCTATACGAAAGTCGGTTGAGACGGCTTTGCAGCAATATGGCAACAACCCTCATCATCGATTTGGGATGTCTGATGATGATCCTAAAAATGTTCGTCTGATTTTCGACGAAATGACTCGATTGAAGCGACAGTACACAGAAATGTCGTTCTTCGTGATTTCTACCCACCAAGGTCAGTTTGTGAAGCGAGAGATTTTCTTGGACTCGGAAAACCGACCTCAGCTTCAGGCTCAGGAACAGTTGAGTCTTTTTTAAACACAGCACGTCGCCCTGTGTCGATTCCGATAAATGTAAGAAATAAAGATTAGCCCAGAAGTCTGGATCTCGATAGGGCTAGGCTTCGTGATGACCTGCGTTTGTGGCATACTGAAGCCTATAAGAATGGAAGGTCTATTCATGAATCCACGTTTTTTCAAATGGTTAGCAGCAACTGCTTTTGTTTTTTCGACGCTCTTTGTGGGGGCGGCTCAAGCCCAAGGTTTCTCTCGGCCTCTGGCTGACTTAAACGTTCGCTGCGAACATTTGTTCTTTATCGAACAGCGATTTATTGCCGAGCATATCGTTCACCAGAAATTTACGCCCGAGCTGGAAAAGCAAGTGATTGATCAGGTCATTAAGCGCTTGGACCCTTCGAAGATTTACTTGATGGCTTCAGATATTCCGAAAATCAAAAAAAGCCTTCATGGGGTTTTTAAGAAAACGAAGGTTCGTAACTGCGATCCGATCTTCGCAGCATACAAAACATTAGAAACGCGAGTTAAAGAGCGTTCCGAGTTTGCTACTAAATTTTTAAAAACAGGCTTCAAATTTGATAAAGAAACCGAGTTTGTCTTTGACCCTGATGTCCGTGAGTTCGCAAAGAACAACAAAGAACTAAACGACTTTCACGGTAAGTATCTTCAGTTTCAGATTGCCAACTACCTTATTGCTGATGATTACACGGTTGAGCTGAAAAAGCTGGAAGANGCGAAAGAATTAGAAAAAAAAGGCAAGAAAGCTGAAGCAAAAAAGATTCGTGAGAAAGCGGAAAAAGCGATCGAAAAGAAAATTGCGGACGCNAAAGATNTAGCCGACCGACGCTACCAGCGAAATCTTCGTCGGGTTGAAGAAAANCAAAAACATGAAATCTTAGCTGAGTATTTAGATTCGTTTGCTCGTGGTCTTGATCCTCATTCAAGCTTCTATTCGCGCGATGCTCTTGAAGACTTCCGAATTTCAATGAGCCTTGAACTTCAAGGAATTGGAGCCACGCTGAGTTCTCGTGATGGTTTTACTATCATCGAACAGCTGATCCCTGGTGGAGCAGCTTTTCGATCCGGTAAGTTAAAACCTAAGGATAAGATTATTGCTGTCGATGAAAGTAACGACGGCAAGATGGTNTCCGTGATNGANATGGATCTTCGCGATGTGGTTAAAAAGATTCGTGGTCCGAAAGGGACGAAAGTAAAGCTAAGTATTCTGCGTAAGCAAGCAGAAGGAAACGAGCGTTTTTCAATCGTTTTAGTTCGCGACAAGATTAAGCTAGANGATGAAGCGGCGCGAATTCATTACATCGAACGCGAGGTTGGCGGTGAGAAGAAGTTGTTTGGCCTAATAGATCTTCCCTCNTTCTATTCGGATGGATCTAGAGGTGGTCGNTCTGCGGCTGCTGACATGAAAAAGCTTGTGGACGAAGCTAGAAAGAAAAAGGTCGAAGGGCTTGTTCTTGATCTTTCGACAAACGGTGGTGGGGCCCTTGATGATGCTGTTAACATCGCGGGTTTGTTTATCCGTCGGGGTAATGTCGTTAAGCAGTCTAACAAAGATCGCAGTCGTCCGGTTCCGCTGGCTGACCTGGATACGACAGTGGACTGGTCTGGGCCGTTGACGATCCTGATCAGTCGAGTGTCAGCCTCTGCCAGTGAAATTGTAGCGGGTACACTTAAAGATTATAAGCGTGCTGTGATTGTTGGCGGAGACCATACGTTCGGTAAGGGAACTGTCCAATCTGTGACGAATCTTCCTCGCGGTTTGGGTGGTTTGAAGACCACGGTTGGAATGTTTTTTACCGCTGGTGGGAAGTCGACACAGCATATTGGTGTTGATTCGGATGTGGTGTTCCCATCCTTGTATTCAACTGACGAGGTTGGTGAAAAAACGTTAGATTATTCGCTTCCTCCTAAAACCATTAAAAGCTTTTTGTCGAAGCAGGCTTATGTCAAAGATGGTCCGGATAAGTGGGAGCCAGTTAATTCGACGTTGATTAAAAAGTTGAATGAACGATCACAGGCTCGAATCAAGACAAACGAAGACTTTAAAAAGATCATTAAAGACAAAAAGAAGATTACAGATCGAGGCAAGACGATTCGCGTTGCTGAACTGTTTGATAATAAAGATGAGGGTAGTGAAGATAAAGACGATGAAGGCGGAATCGATTATAACAGTGTAAAGGATTCTGAGGTCCCAAAAGGGATGAGTAAGGACGAATACATTGCGAAACTTCGAAAAGAAAAGCAGGTCGAAGACTATCTAGATCGCGCCGATATCCAAGAAGCGATAAACATCGTTGCTGACCAGGTTGCTATTCAAAAAGGCCTGGACCTTAAGCTTGGTGCTACCAACGCCGTCAAAGATCAGATTAAAAACTGATCTCCTTTTCTACACGGGGTTAGGCCGCTTTACCTAGCGCCTCCTCGTGTAGCTCATTAAAATAGGTTCGTTTGTCAGGAAATTGCGAGATCGCTTCATCCAAGGTGATCTCGGCAGCCTTGAACTTCTCTAGAGAAATCAAACGTCGAATGACATCTTCAAAGATGTGTTCGTCGGCCATTCTTTTCTTTATGATCTCTCGCCCGCGTTCGATTATTCTTTCTGGGGTTTCTAAGACGTTTAATAAGCGGAATTCAAGCTGTAAGAAGACAGCATCGCTACGCATGTCCTTTGGAAAAATATCTAGGACAGATAGGGCTTCTTTCGTCATTTTCTTTGCCAGCAAGGATTGCACGATTTTTTCGAAATACTGAAATTCGTAATGTGATGTCGACAAGGCTTGCCGGAATAGGTTCACAGCGCGTTTTTCAAGGCCTTGTTTCAGCATAGACTTGCCGCATACCAATAGGCCTGCAGCAACGACTTTGCGAAGTTCGTCTGGGCGGCGATCGAGCTTTTTATAAAATAGATAGTACTTTTCGACGTCACCGAAGTTATGTGTCAGGACGGCAAGGGTGAATATGTCCCCCAGTCGCGTCGACCCGATCGGAAACTGGCCAACAAGGCGTTGAGCTGTTGAGTAAGCTTCTTTGTAGTTCTTGGATGAGTACAGGATGTCAAACTTCAACGAGAGGCACTTATAGTGATTAGGGACGAGTTCAAGTCCTGCTTGGCATTCGTATAAAGCCTCATCGTACCGGTTTAATCCTATAAGGCTTTTGGCTGCATAGTAGTGTGCAAGTGCCGGGGCTTTGTGAAGGGACTTTGCTTCATGGAAAAAGATATAGGCGTCTTGATAGCTATCTTCCATGAGTGCTTTTTGTCCTTTTTTTATCTCGGCCATGTATTGGCTAGGGGACAGTTTATTGGCTACGACCCTTGAGATATAGACTTTGAAAATGTTGGCAGAAAAGGGCTTTAAAATATATGAGTCGACGTCTTCTTCGGCCGCTTCCGCGACAGCTGACTGTTCGCCGTTTGTCGTCGAGATAATAAACAGTTTGTCTTGGGGGTCAGAAAGTTGCTCTTTCATCGGCTCGATAAGCTGAATCCCGTGATCGTCGCTGAGGTTATAATCGGAGATGAGGATGTTTGGTTTGTGCTCCTGGATGGCGCTGAGGGCCTCCGCATAGGTTCGAACCGTGTGAACGTCCTTATGATTTGCGCCAAGTTCGACGAAGACATTGGCCAAGGATTGGCGTGCGACTGTCGAATTGTCTGCTATTAAGATGCGCCGCCCGACCAGAAACTGCCGAACTGCGATTTCTTCTTCCGAAGAAAGAGACTTTGAATCGATCTGATTTTCCATAACCCCTCGTCCACATACGTGCTACTTCAGTTGGTACCAGCTTTCGCTAGTTTATGTCGATTTCGTCACAATTCGTTCTAAAATCTGTAACTTGGTTCGCATTGGGACAGGATTGTTTGCAATTATATAAATGTTATTTCGTCCCTTGCGGCTGCCCTTATTATAGGCGTCTCATTTGATGAGATTCGGCCTGTAACATACTGAAATAAGGTTTATTTTCCAGATTGACTTCGAGTACCAGTGCCAGTAGGCCTTAGGGTTCAACAAAGGGTGAAATATGGCTTCAAAGGCTCGCTCTGGTGCGAAACCCCAGGACTCAGGATTTGGGTCGCTGTCGAAAGATCTTCTTTTGGAAATGCATCGGCTGATGGTGCGTTCTCGTGCTTTGGAAGAACGATTAATAAAAATTTATAAGACCGGTGAGGCTTACTTTTGGATAGGTGGGCCAGGCGAAGAGGCTTTTGGTGTGCCTTTGGGACTTCTTGTCGACAAAGGGCAGGGGCACGATCATGACTGGCTTCATTTACATTACCGTGCGACTCCTACGCTGATTGCTATGGGGATGCCGATGATCGATTCAGTCCGGCTGATCATGAACCGAGCGACCGATGTAAATACAGGTGGTCGAAACTTCTCGAATCATTACTGTTATCCCGAATGGAATGTGGCGCCGATTACCTCACCTATTGAAGTTCAGTACTCTGTTGC
>NYZX01000128.1 GCA_002686065.1 Pseudobdellovibrionaceae bacterium
ATCGTCTGCCAGGAAAACCGAGCCACCGACGATAACAACCTAATGAATCTGTCAGACAACCAGGGCCAAAAGGTCTGCCTTTACTTTCACACCCGCCCACCACTTATGAAGTAGTGCAACAAAATCCCCCAGCGAACCCAGAGGGCAGGCCCCACTTCGAAGCGGCCAAAGCTAGGCTTTTTTCTAGTCGAATTCACCTTCGAATAATCCGATTTAAAGAAGTGATTTTCTGCCACTTGATTCGCTTATTGATGCTTATTCTACTTGCCGGCCTAGCCAGCAGCGCCTTGGCTAAGACCAATCCAACTGGACCATCATCCAGCTTTTTGCCCGACAAGCTATCGGTCGCCTACCGTCACATTGACACCGATGCGGACGGAAAAGAAGAAGGCGTCTTTCGTCGAACAAAAAACGGATTGTATACCAAGGAATCCTGGGACCTTAACAAAGACGGAAAATTCGATCTGATTATTGAAAAAATCGGTCGTTATCATTTTCACCACCAAGACCTGAACTTTGACGGACAGTTTGACCGGAAAACAGTGACATCGAGCTCCTGGGATCAAAAGCTGGTTTCAAAAGCCTATAAGTGGAACAATGACAGGTGGCAGTTTCTAAGCGCAAAAAGCATCGAGCTACCCGCCAGCTATGCCGCCGAAAAAAACCGATGTAACATTCTTCATGACATCCAAAGCTTTGTTTCGGAAATGGATCAGTCGGTTTTTCCAAAAGCTGTTGAAAGCCACACCGAATTACCAAACGGGATCGTCGTCCATGAAAGCTGCTACAAGCGACACGGCGTGGGTCGCTATAACTCGATGATCAAAGAAACCATCAACGAAGGTCTTCAGTGCCTTATCGACCTAGAGTCACGCTACAAAACTTTCGCAGACGGCCAATCTCCAGGAGCCTTAGTCAACGCCGAACGCCTAAAAGCACGACTAGAAACTGAACAAGTTCAGCTGTGGTGTTCTAGTCATGATATCTTTAACGATATTGACATCGTCAACGGCGGATTTATAGCCGGGATCGCCGTCCCAGACAAACAGGTCCACCACCAACTAAAACTTCCTGCTGACCTTAAAGCACCGGCGGTCTTGCTGAACCCGGAAATGGGGTGGTCTGATTCCTTTATCCGATCGCATCTTTCACTTCAAAATAGCTCGCTACCTCGTTCGCAGTTTAAGTCGGTCCTGTTTCACGAACTCATGCACCTGACCGGCCATAACCATGGGCTTTCTATTGAATACCCTGAAGCCTGTGCCACTTGCTGCATCAGTGATCCTTCGAATCAAGATGCCTGTGCTATTTGCGCTGGTAAGTATACCGATACCCGTTCTGCAAATTACCTAAGCGCTTTGAAAAACTTGAATTCTTACTACGCCAGCAAAACCATTCGCGCCAATATAAATAAAGGCGAAAACCTGGATGAACTTCATTCAGATTCAATCGTTCACTATATCGAATGGCACCTTGAAGAAGGAAACCGGCATATCGCCCAATACCTGGCCCATCAAACCTTGCAATCTTCCGAGCGTTACCAGTTGAAAGCGGGTCACATACAGGCTTTAAGAAAAATTCTTGGAAACAAAAAGACCCGACTTGGAAAACCGCGTTCATTTGGCAGCCCGACGCAGGAAACCATTGGTGAAATATACTACAAGGCACTGATTTCTAAACAAAAAATAGCGGCCATCCCCGACATCCTAAGGCTTGCTACAAGTAACGAATTTGAAACTATCGATGATGAAACCCGCATCGAGGTATTGAAAATCGCCTATGACATCTTTAATGAACCAGAAGTTTTGCCCACGCCCCACAAGAACAAACTAGAAAAATCCGTCAATTTGATGATGAACTCGTTTGGTGGGATTTAGACATCCCGCACAGAAGCTGAAACCAGTCGACTTCAGAAAAACCAGTTGTAGCCAGAATGCCGTTTTACCCATAGACTTAAATGGATTAAACGCATCTATATGCCAAACATCTGGAGAACCCATGAAAACAATTTTATTAGCAACAGTTTGTCTATTGTTTGCTGGCCAAGCCATGGCCGAGCGTCCGCGCTACAATCGCGCGACCCTTGAATACGTCAGCGTCGAGCCCGATGGTTACAGCGAGTCTTTCGACGGTTTTGGTGTTTCTGGCGAATACCGAGTCGCCCCAGAGGTCTTGGTTAGCGCCTCTTACGTGACTGTCTCTGACGAAATTCTTGGGTATGACGTGGACGTCAGCGCATTTTCAATCGGTGGTGACTACATCATCGAAGTTCAACATGAAGTCGACGTTCTTGTTGGCGCTTTTCTTGTTCGCAGCGAAGCAGAGGTTTCTGGGTCAAGCGACAGCGATAGCGATGACACTGAAATCGGAATCCAAGCTGGTGTTCGCAAAGCCATCGATCAACTGCCAATGCAGTTTGAAGGCGGGCTGACTTTGGTTGACGGTGATATTTCTATCGGTGGAAGCGCTGCTTGCTTTTTCACTGACGAAGTCAGTGCGCATCTTTCTATCGCCTTCGGCGACGGAGAATCTTTTGGCCTGGGTGGATCTTACTGGTTCTAACCCAAATCATCCTACAACCCTTCGGTAGCAGCATAAGATCAGTTCTGTTTAGCTGCTACCGCTTGGGACCAATCAGCTTCTTCGCGGTCGAATGAATCCATTTTTGAACGGACTCAGTGATCGCCACCGAAACACCATCTTTTGTTTCGCGCTCTTCTGGCTTGTAGTACATCGGCTCCCAGGGCTTAGCTGTATAAAACTCGGAAGCCGACCTCATCGAATGAATCCCATACAATCGATGCTGACCATTGTCTTCACAGACAAAAGGGCCACCACTATCACCTGAATCAATTCCAGAACGCTCGCCGGTTTTGCTTTGCGTATTCAAGTGTAGCGCAACAAGAGGGATCCCTTTTTCGATTCGGTAGCTTTTATTTTTTTCGACCAGTTCGGAGAAGGCACTTTTGTAAAGCCCGTAAAAGTAATTTTTAAAATAACTTTCGAACTGTGGTCCTTTTTCAGAGCTAAAAATATCCATCTGATCAATATTGTTTCGATGAAGCTGTTCAAAAAAATCATCAAACCTGACTTTAATTGCATCGGCATCCAGACCAATCGTGGCTCCTTCACGGAACAAATAAGGCAGACTATCTTTAGAGATGATAAGGTCACGCGTAGCCGTCATAGAATGCGCATAGTACATAGCCAGACTCATGAAGTCGTACTCGAGGGCTTTCAAAACCGTGGTTTCCTGAAAAGGAATCGCTTTGGCTTCTGTGATAACGACCCCGCCAAGCCGACCATACTGGTCGTCGTTGTTCCGACCATACCCATAGGAGGCACAAGCCCCAGCAGAGGATTTCTGCGGTAAATCGCCAAAGCGGCTATCCTCAACAAAGCCTAAAGGGCGAACCAGCCCCACATCGGCCCCGTCCATTTTTCGAATTTTAACAACCGCAAGATCAAGATGTGGATGAACTTCAAAACCGACAACTTGGCTATCAGGATTCTGGGCACCCTTGCAATGAACTTTGACCTCAGCCTCATCTAGATACTTATTATCTAGCGCGTGTAACTGACGGGTCGCCATGGGGTTCAGAAGCAGACAATGCTTGGCTGTCAATAGCGTCGAGTCATCTAAGATGCGAACGGATGAGCACTCGCCGTCGACTCGTTCGGACGTCCCTGCCTTTGGACCTCGACCGTAGGTAATTTGAAACCGTGGAGCCAGGCGACAGGTGCTTCCCTGAATCTGCTTTAGGTCCGCTGCAATATCGCCCTTCACAGCAAAGCAGGTTCCCACAAAAAAAGTCCCCAAGAATAGTCCGACAAACCAGGATTGGATGGCTTTTGACACGATAGGGGGCTCCTTTGGTTGAAAGAACAAAGCTATTTACTTCTTACAATATAGCGAAGCCAGACAATTCCCGACAGGGACCCAGCCCGAAGCCGAAAACTATTCCGAGCCTATAAAGCACTTAGACAACCCAGCACTACAGCCGCCGCCCCCTACCGCACAGACATTAGCCGAACATGAATTTTATATATTAACAAAGTGTTCTCAGGGGGCATTTATCCTTTAAAGGCAGAAAGGCTTTCGGAAATTTGGCGAATTTGCCTAAAATGCAGGTTTGGACTTTATAGCGAGGTAGCCTACTGATGACTGAGATAGTGGATGCGATTAATGGTGTGATTTGGAGCCCGGCTTTGATTTATCTTTGCCTTGGCGCAGGTTTGTTTTACTCGGTCACGACTCGCTTTCTTCAGGTTCGGCACTTTAAAGAAATGTGCCGTCTGTTATTACGCGGGAAAAGCTCGGACCACGGCATATCAAGCTTTCAAGCTTTGGCTGTTTCCTTATCTGGTCGCGTAGGAACAGGAAACATCGCCGGAGTCGCCGCGGCCATTGGCTTTGGCGGACCTGGAGCCGTTTTTTGGATGTGGGTGGTTGCCTTTTTAGGGGCTGCGACCGCCTACGTCGAATCGACCCTTGGTCAAATCTATAAAGAAGACTTTGAAGGAAGCTACCGCGGTGGCCCCGCCTATTATATCGAAACCCTACTGGGTTCCCGGATCTACGCTTTGTGCTTTGCCGTAGCAACGGTGATCGCATGCGGACTATTACTTCCCACCGTGCAATCAAACAGTATCGGTAATGCCGTCGTACAAGCGGTCGGAGCCGGAAGCGATATTGCGACCTCTTTCGGAGTCATAAGTAGCACAAAAATTCTTGTCGCTTTGTCCATTCTTATCCTTTTAGGGTTTATCGTCTTCGGTGGGCTAAAAAGGATTGCGAACTTCACCCAGGTGGTGGTCCCCTTCATGGCTTTGACCTATATCTTGATTGCCGTGGCCATCATCGCCCTAAACATCGGCAAGCTCCCCGAGGTCATCGGACTGATTTTAGGTGACGCCTTTTCACCGATGGCAGGATTCGGTGCCGCCATTGGCTGGGGCGTAAAGCGAGGAGTCTATTCGAACGAGGCCGGTCAAGGAACGGGCCCACATGCCGCAGCAGCTGCTGAAGTCGAGCATCCAGCTCAGCAAGGTTTGGTTCAGGCTTTTTCTGTTTACATCGACACCCTGTTCGTCTGTAGTGCCACCGCCTTTATGATTTTAATCGCAGGCACCTATAATGTTGAAAGCACGGATGCCAATGGCGTGACCCAGTTGATTGTTCAAAACGTGGCCGCGGATACGGCGATCGCGACCCCTGCCTTCACGCAAATGGCTGTAGACAGTGTCGTTAAAGGTTTTGGCGAAGGATTTGTTGCTGTCGCCCTGTTCTTTTTCGCCTTCACAACCATCTTGGCTTATTACTTTATCGCCGAGGTCAACTTGGCTTACCTAAGACGGCACTTTCGCTTTCCGATGAACGACACAGCCTTGAAGGTCATCGTGGTGATGGCGGCTTTTTACGGGACTGTGAAGGATGCAAAACTAGCCTGGAACTTAGGTGATATCGGGGTCGGCTTGATGGCTTGGCTAAACATCATTGCCATTTTGATTATCTTTTTCAAAGGACGCCCGGCGATGGTGGCCTTGAAGGACTATGAAAAACAGCTGAAGGAAAACCCTGACAATATCCAGTTTAACCCCAAAGAGCTTGGAATCACCGGGGCCAAGTTCTGGGAAAAACAATAGTGCTTACAAGAAGGCGAAACCTCATCGTTGCGGGCCTGTTCACTGCGGCATCGGCCGTTGTGGCCTTTTGGTCTGCAACCACCCTGGCCGCCCCTAACACTCGGCTGTCGGCCAGTTGTGATATTGTGTTTTCTAGCTGGTTTAACTACTCGGAGCTAAAAAACCCTTTCGCCGACAAGCCTGCTGATGATGAGCTAGACGGCCTAGTCAGCACCTCGGTCCCGTTTAGTTTAAATTCGATCTACCACGCCTATTCCAACGGGATTTTTTCCTGGGGGGACGATGGTCATACGGCGGTTTGGTACTCACCGCCTTTACGTGGTGTTCTTACTTTCGATCATTTGCATGTTTCAAAAAGTTATAAAAAGTGGGCGCGGAAAAACACCCAAAACCACGAAGATCAAAGCCACTATATCACCACGCCAACGGGCGATAAAAAGCCCAAGTATGAGGTTCGATTTAATACGGACTTTCAGCAAACCGTGCGAAATGCTTTTAAAGCTCATTCCAGCGCTTCGACGGACGCGGACGCCATTGATGATTTAGAAACCTGGATTACCAGTGGCTATATGGAAAGTGCGTTTAAACTTCATCGACTGGGAATGGCCAAATCTGTCGAGGTCTGGAACAACCAGACCGAACAAATGGTCGGTGGACTTTACGGTTTTTTTATCGATGGCGTCTTTGCCGGTGAAAGCATGTTTAGCTTTGAAGCCAACACCAGCAAGATGGCCTTCTACGCCCTTGTTGAACGGCTCAAAGCGAAGGGCCACACTTTTATCGACATACAACAAGTCATCGAGCCCTATGAAGACGAAGCCGGCAATCAAATCGAGCCCGGCGGCGTTACCTTTTACCTAGGTGGCGAAAACATCCCTCGCGACGACTTTCTAGATCGACTTCGCAAGCAACAATCGAGGCGCCTGCCCTTCTAAATAAGATTGGGTTTTTAAGTATCCAACAGCACTTTAACAGGGCTAGGCTGCCACGACCTGATGGCGTCCATATTGCAAAACCACATAATATGTCCCTTCGCTTTGTTTTCATATTTGGCTACTGTGTTTTTTCGTCCATTTTGGCCAATGCCTATATCGAGGCTCCTACGGTCTGTCAGAACCTCTTTTTAGATCGACCCAAGGTGACAGTGGGACTTCAGTTTGTGGACTTCCCCGACTGCGGCCAGTTTGCCGCTGATATGGTTGGGTTCGAGGGTGACACTTTTCGTTACACGTCCGATTTTTATTCAGTCCAGATCGATGGAAAGCGCTATATCGAGTTCGTCGGCCCTCGCGGGCTGTCGGATGGGATCATTGGATACCGCTATGCCACCGAAGCGGAACGGAAGTCGCGATCGCACTATAGGGAAGGCCCCGTCTATGTGTTTACCACGCCGAAGGTGCCTAGCTCTTACCGATCAGATCATCCTCCCCTGATTGCTTCCGTTTCACGAACCAGGGGTGGGTATCTATGGCGCATCCCAAGCCTTGAAACCATCCAGCAAAAACTAAATCGGCCACTTGAAAATGGCGGCGTCGGCGGATTGTTAAGGGTCGCCGGAGTCAGCGTGCCCCGTGATCCCGAGGCACCCATCGNGACGGCTGAAATCGACAAAGAAACCTATCTTAGGGGCCTTGCTGACCGAATGCTTCTGATTGGCCTTTACGAAGACCCCGGCCTACGCGAATCAATGCATGATCTTGAACAACATGTGACCGGCGCTGAAAGATTGGTGCGCGAAAACCCCGAACTATGGATGTACCTAACAGACAGCCTGCATGCCCATCTGACCCAGTTGGATCGACTTCCCAAGGACGCTCAAAATCGATGTCGACAAAAAGTCGAACACACCTGGGACGAAGTTCTAGACAGCTTCGAACTAATGACCCCCGGCTTTAAAACATCACAAAACACCTTCGACGCCTTCGCCCTACGCCTACAAAAAGCAACCCACGAACTCCTAAAAGCCAGCTCCACCCACTGCCACTAAAGGTACGGACACACTTTTGGGACTAACCGTGTCAGTACCCTCTGCCATAAACAGGTCGATACACCGTTTTCTTCAACCCCCGCCGAATCGACTCGGTGACTTCAGGTGGTTCAGATTGATCAAGCCACGAAGGGATGTCTTCTGGCCAAGGCAACATCGACGCTATTCCACTAAGTGGCGAACTCAAAGCGATGTCATCTGGCCGGGCATGAGTTGAATACGGATAATCCAACGCCTGATTGCAAATATTCGCCTGGACCGGGTTGCGATAAACGTATTTGAAAAGATTGAAGTAGTATTCTTCGCTGCAAACCAAAGACGCTTTGTATGGCCCACCGAAAACATGGTTAATCCGGCCGGTCATCGCATTCACAGACCGAGATACGGACTTTTGCAAAGCTTGCATCACGACCCCAAGGTCAAACTCTTGATCCGTCGAGCAAATCATATGGTAGTGATTGTTCATCAAGACAAATGCATGGACCTGAAACTTATGAGTTCTAATTCGTTGATTTAACTGATCTTTAAAGATTTCCCACATCGCATCTTGCGGAGCATAGAACCAGTCACGATTATTGGACCGAGCCCAAACATGGTACGGAAATTCATTTGTGTATATAAGTCGTTTGCGAGGCATACCCAGCGAGACAGCAAACCTAATGCCGCCTTACTGACGCTTTGAGTCCCAAAAGTGTGTCCGTACCTTTCGCAGGTGGCAGGTCAGCGATACCCTATATCGGTTAAAACCAGCAATGGAGGCTCGGTTGAGTAAAGTTATTTGGCCCATGATGGCGCTTGTTTGTCCGCTATTGTTCGCGACTTATGCTTTTTCAGAAATCGAATTTCAGCAGTTGCCTTCAGCCTCTTGGATTGGGTCTTTTCAAGATGGGTCCTCGCATTCGACCCCCTCAGAGGACTGCAACCACCACGCCATGGCTGAAGAAATCCGGCTAGCCGACGGCGACACCCCAGCAGACATCGGCCGTCGGGTGAATGAAAAGTTACGTCAATGTGACCCTCAGTTACTTAAAAACATTTCGCCGATCGAGGCCACGGACTATGTCACGGTCAAATACCCCTTGGATCAAAGCGAACAAGTCCGGAAAGTGATTTTGACCTTGCCCAACGGTCGCAAGATCACCGGAAGCCTTGGCTTTCAAGACACCGATGAGCCTCGCCCCCTGATGGTGGTGCGCTGCGGGCTGCTTTGCAAAGCCGATAACACATTTTCATCGAACACGGTGATTATGCGGTTTCTAGAAGAAGGCCCCTTTCATGTGTTGATGCTTGAAAACACCTCAAGCAGCGTTTACATCGCCAACAACCAGGCATTCAGTATTGGCGGCTTTATGGGTGGCAAAGAACTGCTTGAAGCCCTGTCCTATATAAGCCAGTCCCAGTTTGCCAATCGATTTTCCAGCTATCACATCCATGGCATCAGCATGGGGGGAAATGATGCTTTTATGGCCGCTGTTTATGCCAGTCAAAACCCAGGTCGATTTCCAAAAATTTCTTCCGTTTCGATGATTTGCCCTGTTCTAGATGTCGAGCGCTCTATTGAAACCTCGTACCAGCGCTTTATCGCAAGCGGTGTCGCACAGATCATGACCCTTTCAACAGTGCTTCAGATCTATGATGAAATTGATTACTTAAGTCAAAACTACACCCGTTCTGAGATTCGACGAATGAACCCCCGCCGGCTTCAGCGCCTGGTGTCTGAGGCCGCCGTGGACCAGGCAAGACAGGCAAGCCAAGATGGGTGGGACCTGGCCCCATTCAAAGGCGATGTCATTGATACCAAGTACGAGTTTTTTCAAGCGAACCGTATGCCGGATCTACAGAAGTACGTCACGATTCCCACCTATGTGTTTCACGCTAGAAACGACCGGGTCATTTTGGATTCGGCCAACTTTAGTCGACTTGAAGGCTCGTTAGAGGCCTCACCAAACCCGCATATTGCAACGGTGGCGCTGTCACGTGGTGATCATTGTGGATACGGTGTTGCCTATGGCTGGAATGTTTTTTCGTCGCTTCAGCGCGAGCTAATACTTCGCCACGTCCCAGAACTGGAGACTCGTTCAGAGGCATACCCGATGAATTTTCTAAGCGAAGATCGCCAAGCGATAAATCTTGACCCTAGTGAAGCCATCGCTCGCTACAGTTTTCATCATCGCCCGGGTAGTGCCAAAATAGGGCTTAAGTTTCGGATTTTCTCGCCAGTTCGTCCAGGCTCTAGCCGACAGCAAAGACAAAGATCCCGACGTTGTTCACGTTATGATGCTGCCACAGCACCAAGCTCTTGCTACAGAACATCCAGTATGGATTTAGAGTTGTCACAGTTAGGTTTGAACGCAACCGACTACAATACATCCCAAACTTCCAATAAGCTTGAGCGTCAGTTAAATGTGCGTGCGAAGCTTGTTTCGCAGGGCGGGCATACGGTCATTGGCCAAAGCCAACTTCCCGACATGATCTTACTTGAATCGGAAGCCCTTCACGGCACCGCGCAGGTGCTAGCCGATTAAAAAGGTACGGACTTACCTTTGCGCCGCCTTGGGTCGCACAAGTAAGTCCGTACCGAATCGAATCGTATTAGTTAGTAACGATTTCGACCTTGATGGCACAAGGTCCTTTGCGGCCTTGACCGATTTCATACTTTACTTGGTCGCCTTCTTTGGGCTCGGCTCCGCTGATTTCTGAAATATGGAAAAACAGATCGTCTCCGTCGGCGGGAGTGATAAATCCAAAACCTTTGGAACCATTAAAAAATTTTACTGTACCGGTATTCATTGTACCTCTTTATGCTTGTTGTTCGATGACGGTCTACCCTGTGCAAACCATCATAAAATATAAATTATAATTCTTAATTAATTTGAGCTAGGACACATCAATCACACTGTTAAAAAAGTAGATAAGCTCACCTTCAAGGAACGACTAATAAAATGACTTTTAAAATATACAAGAAGGCTAAACGATGGCCTATTCAATCTTGAATAGCTAAAGACTAGACCAGTATATCCTATGCGTCGCCCACACCCAACTTTTATAAAAAAATGCCCCTCAGAACAATCCTGATCGATCTGAGCCCACAAATTAGGGGTTGGATTGGCCCTTATCCCACCAACTGAGCGAGTGATTGACCTCGGATCGGGTGAATCCGACGGATTCATAGATTCGGGCGGCGTGGTAATCGGGGTCGGCTTCCATGACCAGGGTTTTAACGCCGAATTTATCAAAAGCCCAATTTCCTGCGAAATAGACCAGAGTTCCGCAAAGGCCCTGCCTACGGTATTCAGGGTGAGTCCCCACGTTTTGGTATCTGGCAATATCGCCTTCAAAAAACAATCCTAGATCGGCCACAAGCGTCTCGCCGATGAAGGCACCAAACCAGTTACCCTTCCCCGCCTGGGACATCTGCCGGTACTGATCCATTTGGCTTCGCTTAAAGGCATCGAAAGACGAGTTCAAAAACTTAGGGTCGGCACACAGGGTTTGAAGCTGAACCACAGCCTCCCAGTCGGAATCAGACTGGATCCGCTTAATTGAAACATCCTGGTTGAAATGCACGGGCTTATTCAATGCTGTGGCCGTCAAAACAACCGCCGAATCGAACTCGAACCCGTCGTCTAAAAACTGCTGGTAGTCGCCCTTATCATCAGCCAGTGTGTCCCAGGTGAAGGCGTAGTGATGAGGCACGCTGTAGTATGGAAACTGCTGATCAAACAGCGCCTTCCAGGCGTTTAAGTCCCCGGCCCTAGGGGCGCGGTCAAAAACAATATAGTTCCCCCAGTGATAGCCCGGATTACTAGGCGTCTTGATCAGCGTATAGCTACCCTGATCAACAACGGAGCCAGAAAACCTGGCAAATATAAAATCGGTACGACGACCCAACGAGCGGATGTTCACGATGCCTCCAGGCTAGCACCCTACCACAGCTAGGCCTAGAGGCCCACAGGGGTGCCCGTAGCTAGTTAAGAACTCCGCCGCCAGTAAAAGACAGGGACTTAGCTGACTAAATTCTATTCAGTAATCCATATAGTACAAAGCTTCGTCGATAGCCCCTTAGTTCGTGGCTTGCATGCTATATATCATAAAAACTACTGATATTTACTGCGGCACCCATGTGACGACATCGGTTTACGAACTGCCATTTATCCTGATTTGAACTCAAAGGAGAAACGAACATGACGTGGAAAGCTTTTTTCTTTTCGTTGTTAAGCTCAACTTTACTTCCGTCTTTCACCATAGGCCTACCTGACTTTCGGAGGTTCATATGACTCCTAAGTCAGCTTATTTTGCCGGATTGTTTGTATTGGTTTTTGGTCATTTAGTGCACGTCACTCCGGCTGTAGCCCAGATCCGATTTGACGTGCCCAATTCATTGCCAGTCGAGGTCGTTTATCAGGACGATTTGGGTTCTCCTGTGGACATGGCCTCGGTGCCACCAAGCAAAAGAGCAGTAAAGGCAGTAGATTTCGCCGAGTCTAAGTTTTACCGAGACTTTGATTTTGTGAGGTTGATACAGACCAGGGCGACCAGTTACATCGGTCAGGATGAGCACGGTCGCGAGACGGTTATGCCAGGAGATTCGACTTCAGATTACATCCTTCTTGGCGTTCGCGATCAGCGTATTTTCTTATATGCCGAAAGATACCGTCCCGAACGGCTATGGCTGATGAATGATCGAGAAGGCATTTCTATTACGAACTTCCAATCGGCTCTTTCCCAGGCTTTGAGACCTCCAAAGTCGAATTATATGAAAAAGAACTTCTGGACGGTCGTTCGGGACATTATTATTGCAGCAGGATTGGGCGCAGGTGGTGGAGCTGCTGGTGGTGGTCTGCTCGCTCTTGTGACAGAGGCTCTTTCGAGTTTTTCAGCGAGGGGTCCTGCATTTAGTCCGGAAGAAATAATGATTGCGTCAGCAGGCGCCTTTGCGGCCGCGTTTACGGTTTTGCCCGTCAACTACCATCTTCGTACTGCAAATAAACCCCAACGAGTGAACAATGATACAGGTGAAGAAGTTGCTGAAGCGATCCGTTTATACCTTGAGAGTGTAAATGACCGGCATTTGCGGAAAATATCCATTACAAAGCAACCAGAGTCGGTTTCTCTAAGTCACCTTTCACGAGTGGTTGTTCGGAAACTAGAGTCCAATTTTGTTTGTTCGAATGTTTTTAACTAAGCCAACGGCCTTGATGGTGGAAGGGACTAAGGTACGGATTTTGGTGACCATCACCATTTAGTATTGCGAATGGTCAGGTCACCAGCGGTTCTCCTCTTTGTCTTTTGTAAACACACCGCCGCTTAGTCAGGTACGGAGCCAGTTTCAACTTGCCAGCGCAACTTTTCTCCCTGTGACGATCTCATAGGGAGTCTTAAAGTCTAGCGTTTTTCGAGGCCTATCGTTTAGCTTTTTCTCGATGTTCTTTAGTAGTCCCTTGCTTTTCGTAAGATCAGTATCTCGTTTTATATACTGCCTGATCAGGCCTATCGTGTTTTCTACTGTTCCACGCTGCTGTGGTGTTTGCGGGTCACAGTAATAGGTTGCAAGCTGTTTTAATGGCACCTTGAACTCTGTACCCCTGTCACTTGTCTCGGTTTTTACTTTAAAGGGTAACTGCTCGGCTATGGCTTCGGTCATACGGTTGACCGTTTCAGCTTATAAGTTATTAACTTGCCTGATGACTGTGTATCGAGATTTTCGATCAACACAGACCAGTATTGGTGTCTTTCTCTTGGCGAACATAATGTCTCGCTCGATATCTCCAAGTCGAAGCCTCTGGTCGGCTGCTTTTGGACGCTCTTTTATATTAGGTTGAAAGCTATGACGATGAGTCCCTTTTTGCTTGTAGCGACCACAGCCTTTGAACCACCGAAGGCGACGCAAGTGAGGTCTGTAGCGATTCAGATCCTGCCTTATCATCTGATAAATACATTCATGGCTAAGGCTGCCTAATCCCTCCATCTTAAAACGTTCCGATATCTGCTCCGGACTCCAGTCTAACTGCAAGCGCTGCACGACAAGACGCTTTAGCTGGCCCTGAAGCCGATACGCCTTACGACACTTCTTGTAGCGACGGCGGGCCTTCTGCTCTGCAGAACTGGGCAAATAACCTCAAGTCGAGCTGTTTCTTTGCAACTCCCTGTAAATAGTCGATTTATTAAAACCCAGATGCTGAGCGACCTCTGATACTGAAATTCCATCTTGCATCCACGCAGATATGTGGCATCTATCCTCATAGGTCACTCTTGAGTACTGTCGCATGGTACAACTCCTTAATTGTTTGTTTCGCAAAAATGACTTTTAAGGCCTGAGTGGCCTTTTTTCATTTCGCGGAGTTGCACTGGCAAGTTGAAACTGGCTCCTAAACTTGTTGAAGCCTTGTTCTTTGAGTTTTTTGACGATCTGTCCTGCCGTATATTTTGACCGCTCTGTTTCCTTTATCAAAGCGTAGGTCTTATTTACTGAGTCTGCCATTTCAGAGTCAGCCTTCACAAATTAAATAACCTGATCAGCTTGACCCTTACGGTTAGCTGTTTTCGGAACAAAAAGAACCCTGTAGGCAAACGACTGACTTTTGTATTCATCATCTGACAAGTCTTTTTCAGATGATTTGATATATGTGTCTATGTGAACTGGGAGATCCGGCTCTTTCTGGAGTTGCGAGGCTTGATCATGACTGATAGTGGAAAACTACAAACTAAAAGAAAGGTGTTTATCTATCCCGAGGTTTTTATCAAATAACTTTTTAATGTACTTATTAAAACTCAAGCAGCATGCCTGAAACTTTGCACTAAGAGATGGGTCAATCCTTTGAGTCATCTGGTGTTCAATTTCATGACGAATACCAATTAGAAATTTTAAGTTGTTAACGGTATCTTTATCTAGTGGACAATGCTCTGAGTTCAAGCACCTTTCTAACTCCCAGTGTTTGTAAGCCCCACCTTTCGTTTTATCAAAGATTCGTCTTTGCGGGCCCTGTTTGAAATAACGATACTCGACATTCTTTTATTCTGAAATGTGCATGTAGCAGATAAGTCCAGGCTAT
>NYZX01000129.1 GCA_002686065.1 Pseudobdellovibrionaceae bacterium
CGAAAAAATGAGTAAATCGAAGGGAACATTTATCTCGGCTCGGACCTATTTGGATCACCTTGATCCGACTTACTTACGTTACTATTACGCCTGTAAGATTCGCGGGATCGAAGATCTGGATTTGAACCTAGAGGACTTNTGNTCGCGGGTGAACTCGGACCTTGTTGGTAAGATTACCAACTTGGGTTCGCGTGGGGCTCAGATGTTGAACAAAAAGTTAGATGGTGTGACCTCGGAAATGTCAGAAGAAGGTCGTAAGATCGTCGAGATGGCTCAAGCCAAGGCCGATGAAATTGCTGAACTGTACGAGACCTTGAACTTTGCAAAAGCGATCACTGTGATCCGTGAGATTGCGGACGAGGCAAACAAGTATTTTGATGAAAAAGCACCGTGGAAGTTGATCAAGGAAGATGAAATCGCAACGAAGCAAATTTTAACGGACATCCTTAATGTGTTTAGGTTGCTAGCGATTTATCTGAAGCCCATTATTCCGGAATACGCCGGCAAGGTAGAAGCCCTGTTTGGTGAGTCCGACTACCGCTGGGATTCGGCTCAGCAGGCTTTTGAGAACAAGAAAATCAACGCCTACGAACATATTGCTAGTCGGATCGATGCAAAGAATGTTGATGCGATGGTTGAGGCCTCAAAGACGCCTTCATGATGGCTGATTACCCCGAACACAAGTTCAAAGCCCTCAGTGACCTGCGAAAGGCGCAGGTCATATTGAGTCTCTTGCTGGCGGCGCGCGAACAGGACTCTTTGGAGCAGCGTCGTCGCGTGATATCTGTGTTACATAATTATTTTTCATGGTTGGACGACATTGAATCTGACCCGATTTTCGCAAGGCTTCGTCATCTTGTGTTCAGCCTGGATGAGGGCGCCTCGATAAGGCGGTTCTTGGATATCATCGTACCGCTGGAGCGCTTCTTGAATCTATCGGTCAAAGATAGCGAGCTTGGTATTGAGGTCACTTGTGATGATCAGGCGAAACCTGCTTCTGCCGCCTATCCCATCTTTGTGGTGCTAGATCACCTTCGGTCGGCCTTTAATGTGGGTTCGATATTTCGGACAAGTGACGGCCTTGGGGTTAAGCATGTCTATTTGGTTGGCTATACTCCGACTCCTGAAGATGCGGGGGTCAAAAAGACGGCGATGGGTGCGACTGATTTTGTTTCTTGGTCCCATCATGAGCGCTTAGATGAAGTGCTTTCACTGTTGGATGGCCAAGGCGTCGAGGTTGTTGGGATGGAAACGTCTCAGTCAGCAGAAAACTTAGACGAAGTCCAATTTGATAGGCCAGTTGCTGTTGTTATGGGTAACGAGCGCTTTGGATTGGAACCCGCAAGTTTGTCGAAGCTAAGTCGCCTGGTGTCTGTTTCTATGCATGGACGCAAGAACTCGTTGAATGTGGCTACGGCTTTTGGAATTGTGGCCTATCAGATATCCAAGCAGTTTCGTCGAAAGGGTGTTCAGTGACCCCAATTAGTTATCAGCCGATTGGTGTTTTGCACGGAACGAACTCTCGACCCTATGGGGCACCCAGGCAGGGCGTACTTGCTGGCGAAGTTAGGGCTGAAATTCGATTGCAGCGGCCAGTCACTCCGGATTGCTTGGAAGACCTTGTTGGATTTGATCGTATTTGGGTTGTTTACGATTTTCATCAAAACACCACTTGGAAGCCAAAGGTGATGCCGCCTCGGGGAAGTACAGTGAAGCGCAGTGTGTTTGCNACGAGGTCGCCCTATCGTCCGAACTCCATTGGAATCAGTTGTGTTCGATTGGACCGAATTGACGGGATGGTTCTTCATATCTCCGAGCATGATATTTTAGATGGAACTCCGATCTTGGATGTGAAACCCTATTTGGCCTACGCCGATAGCTTTCCGCAGGCGAAACTGGGTTGGATCGAAGAAGAGCAGGAGTTCGGCATTACTCTAACTTCGGTGGCCCAGCGGAAAGTCGCCTGGTTGGAGGCAGAAACAGGGTACCCCTACCTGGAAACACTAAAGACTCAGCTTCGTGTTCGCCCGACTTGTCGTAAGTCGAAGCGGGTCAAGAAGATGGGTGAAACCTATTTGTATTCCTTGCAGACCTGGCGTGCACCATTTGATGTTAAAGATGGGCAGGTTTTGATCTTAGATTTTTACAGTGGATATTCGGCTGAGGACCTTGAAAGCGACGAAGATAAATGGGGCGACAAACAGGTGCATATGCGTTTTAATGCATTTTGGAACAAGCCCACCGCCTAGCCTGTTAGAATTCCGTTTTTGTTTTCAGGAGTCCTCGTGCACGAAAGTTTTTTAAAAGATATTGCTTTAGTTTTAGGGGTTGCGGCGCTGATCAGTGCCGTGTTTTATCGACTGCGCCTGCCTTCTGTTCTTGGATACTTGGTGGCGGGTTTTATTATAGGCCCCTATATTCCTATTCCGTTGTTTGCAGACCCACATCGAGTCGAAAGCCTTTCTGAATTTGGCGTTATCTTAGTTATGTTTTCCATTGGGATGGAGTTCAGCCTAAGGAAGTTTTTTCGTGTTCTTCCAACTTCTGGGGTTACAGCTGCGCTGGAAGTCGGCGCCATGTTTATGCTTGGGCTATGTTTAGGGTATCTGTTTGAATGGCCGACCACTCAGGCGATATTTTTAGGTGGTGCCTTAGCGATCTCTTCGACCATGGTTGTTAGTAAGATTTTTGAAGAGGTTCGACCAACTGAAAAGACCCGTGAACATGTGTTGGGTGTGTTGGTGCTTCAGGATGTGGTGGCCATTGTCTTGTTGACGATTTTTGGGGCCTTCGCGGCAAGTAATCGTTTAAGTCTGGATAGCCTTGTTCCAACAGTATCTAAGCTCATTTTCATTTTAATCCTTCTGACTTTGCTTGGACTGTTTATTGTTCCCAAGTTTATTAAATACGTTAGCTCGCTTCGGAATTCGGAAGTTCTGATTATTGTCGCTACTGGGCTTTGCTTTGCCTTGGCTTTGGTGGTTGAAAGCCTGGGGTACTCGGTGGCTTTAGGGGCTTTTTTAGCGGGTATTCTTGTGGCGGAAAGTGGTGAGGGTCACAAGATCGAGCATTTGGCAAAGCCCCTAAAAGATGTCTTTGTGGCCGTATTTTTCGTTTCCGTGGGCATGACGGTCGATCCATTTGTCGCTTTTACGGTGCTACCTCAGTCGCTGGTGGTGTCGCTGGCTGTTGTGCTAGGTCAGTTTTTTGTGGTGTTTTTAGGAAGTGTTTTGTCGGGCTCGGGACTAAACCGAGCATTGCATTCGTCTTTAGCTTTAGGGCAGATCGGTGAATTTTCTTTTATTATTGCTGCAATTGGGGCCAGCGCAGGAATGGTATCAAAAGAGTTCCAGGCGCTTGTGGTCACTGTTGCCATCGTGACTTCGCTGACAAGCCCGATCTTGTGGCGGAACTCGGAAAAGATTGTGGCTGTTATTGGTCGGAAGATCCCAACGACCTTACGTATTGCTATTGGGCTTTACGAGGCTTGGTTTCATCGGNTGCAGCAAGCAAAGCTCCAAGAAGGGCAGGTCCTTGGGGTTCCTAAGAAAGTGATTTTTGGATTGATGCTGGATTCTTTATTGTTGTTCTTGATCCCGCCATTATTTTTTAAGTTTCTTCCCGGTGTGTTGGATAAAATAGGCTTAGAAGAGGGGACGTGGGCGGCAACAGCAACCCTGTTTGTGCTTTTAGGCGTTGTTCTTGCGCCGGTGTTATACGGGTTTACGAAGATGTCTTCTGCCTTGATTATCCGTTTGTCTCAGTCGGTGTTTCCTGTGGGAATAGGGCTAGATACGGAAGGGGCTCCGGCAGAAAAATTGTTTAAGCTGACGTTATGGTCGATTTTGTGTTTGGTTGTTAGCTTTCCACTATTGGCTTCAGTTAGTGTTTTTTTGGACAGCATGGTTTTTTCGGCCTTAGTGGTATTGATCCTTGCGACGATTTTATATCGACTTTGGAAAAGTGCTGGGCAAGTAGCCTATGAATACGAAACGGGTGGGACAAAGCTATTGTCGGTTATAAAAAAGCAGACCTTCCAGCAGTCTGAGGTGAGTCAGTCCGACAGTTCGCCCTCTCATATTCCAGGCCTTGAAGATCTTGATGCGATTCATATCATGAAGTCGACCCATGTAGGTAAAACCTTAGCTGATCTGAACCTTCGGAACCTAACTGGGGCGACAGTGGTTTCGATTGCACGGGGGACGGACCTGGTGATGTTTCCGAACCATGCTGAATGTGTCACTTTGGGTGATGTATTTCATATCTGGGGCACCGACGAGGCTAAAGCCAAGGCCCGCTCCTTATTGGGATAGCGGTCGTCCTGTTCATCTTCAGATGAGAGGTTGTTGACCAATGGGTATTTTAGGATGACAGGTGGTGACCGGACTTGAATCCGATACCAGGGATCAACATACTGAAATCATCAAGTAAACAACTGGAGAGCCGAATGTCTTATATTGATTTTGTCAGTATCCCATTACCCGAACAGCATGTGGACGAATACACCAAACAGATCGAAATTTTTGCCAGCGTTATGAAGGCAAACGGAGTTCTGTCTTATTGCGAGGCTCGTGCCGACGATGTTGCTCGTGGAAAGGTCACGGATTGGTATCGGTCTGTTGACTGTAAGGATGGTGAAACGGTGGTTGTTGCATATATGAAGTGGGCGGATAAAGCCACTAGGGACAAAGGCTGGGAAGAGGTTATGAAAGACCCTAGGCTGGCTGATATGATGAACCCAGAAAAGTCCTTAATGGATGGGAAGCGGATGATCTGGGGCGGGTTTTCGCCGCTTGTCGAGTTCTAGCGTCCTCTGATTCTAAAGACCAAGATTATTGTTAAAATCACGGCTACCCATCGGTCGCTTTGTGCGAGGAATGGGTAGCCAGTACATTGCGATTATCGACAGCGGTTTGAGGGACCTTTGTACTGATAGGAATCGCTTTTGTAGAATTCCAGAGCCTGTTTTGCCCATTCATCATCGCTCTCTTTCAGCTGCCGTAACCACGATCGAATGCGATCAAATCTACATTTAGGAACGAAGCCGTGTTTAATAAGGATGGCGAAGTTTTCGAGCTTGGTATATGCATGCAAAGCATTGTTAGCTGTTCGGTTTTCGTACCGATCTAAAGGATGGGGACCTTCGCGGAAGTCGTCAATGTGTTTCCATTGAAGTGGCGATAGTGTAGAGATCCACTGCGACAGCAAAGGTTGGAACCATTTATCCAGTAGCCCTGGTTCTCGGATGGTCATCAGCAGTCTTACCTGTGAAAATTGAGGAGTCCCTTTTGCAATAGAGGCCAGTATTTCATGGATTCGTTGGGTATCCGAGGGCTGAATCCATCCGAATTCGACAGCCCATAAAAGTAGATCCAGCGAACCGATGCCTCGGTGCTTTTTTAACTTTTCAACCAATTTGTCCAAAGACTCAGGACTGGTGCTAAAGACCCCTTGTTGCATAAGCTTCATCATATGAGCTGCCGCGTTTTCTTTGGGCTTACTTGTTTCAAGGGCGTGGTGAACTAAGAACCCAAAAGCCAATGTGTCCAAGTCAGCCGGACTGGTCGTCTGTTCGTAGTACTTAAGTTGATTTATAAGTTGGTTGAGGACATCTGGCTCAACCTGACTATCATAAGAAAGGCTAAGTAGGAACCTTCGAAGTTCGATAGCTAGGCGACTGCATTGGGTTGGGTTTGCTTGGCAGTCGTCATCCCCGTGTAGATTCAAAAAGAACTTCTCTAGAAACTCGTTTGGTATTCGGCCCGAATAAGGACGATAATCCGAAGGTGGTAATACTTGCCATATATTGATTCCGACTTGGTCTCGGTCCGACCAATCCCACTCTTTTAAGTTTCGAACTTGAGCGGCGAAGGAGGTTGTTGAGAATATCTCATCAAGGCACCAATCCACGAAGGCTTTGCAAAACGCCCGTCGGTCGCCACTGTCCCACTTGTGCTCGATGGGGTGAGGGTCGAGATGGCTAGATTTGTTGGCGTCAAAGTACAAGCGGAAAAGGCCATCACGAAACTGACGGACGGGTGGAATAGCGACGTCAATCGTATAGTAAAGATCGCGAATCGATTGTTTGTTTAGTTGGGGCTCGATCCCTTTAAGGTACTCGGTAAAGGCGTGATCGAAGTACCCAAGAATTTCCATCACCTTATCTTTTTTAAACCCGAAGTCTATAAATAGTGCCGATGCTTGGAATTCTCGGATCACCGCCGCTGCTTTTTCAAGGTCGGTGTTTGCATCGCTATTGATAAACAAGTCTTCGTCTAAGCAAAGCAGGTGGCGCTCGCCAAGAAACCCGTCACGTTGCCAGCTTGCGGCCCTGGTGCTGTCGCGACCATCGCCCCAGTTACATTTTTCGTGGACTTTACTGACGCAAACGGTGGTGTTTTTTATATGCGGCACGATCATTGTGCTCATTGGGGCGTGGACCTCAGATAGTTTGTCGATCGTTTCTCGCAGTCGTAGTTTTTTGCCTCGAGGGTCCTGAGTGAAAAACTGAACGGCTGACATGGGGCGTCCGGTGCAGCGTTCTTGGTTTTGATCGATGAAGCGGCCGTTTTCATCGACTTGTGTGTTTGCCCCCTCAGTGCCGGTTGTAGCAAAGGCTATAGGAAGGGCGATTTGGCTGATGACAGCTACACTAAGGGTGAAAAGTCGACGGTTGAATTTAGCGTGGTGTCGTTCTAAGCGGCTGGTTGGCTTTATTGCTGTTGAGGTCATGATTGTTCTCCCTGGTCCTTTTTCGTTTGATAGAAAAATGAAATTTGTAAATTGACGACTTTGTCTTTCTTCACCGACTCGTTCTCGATTCGACGGGCAATGCGCCGGCGAAACTTTGCGATTTCGGCTCGAATATCTTCAAATAAATCTTCGTCCATAACGAGTTCGTAGGACGTGTGGTCTTTTTCTTCGATGGGGTCGTTGTCGATGGATTCAATGGCTCGAGTTCGAAGCTGCTTTTGGTATTCACGAAGGGGAATCTCATCGATATGGGGGGATGATGCCGTTGAACAGTTCTGCCAGTTATTGACCCACTGGCCATCCTCAGTGATTTGGATGGCCCCGTGGGCGGTCAGTGTTTCGACGGCTAAACGCACCTGGGGCAAAGTAAGGTTCAGCTTGTCCGCTAGCCAGGCTTCATCAGGTATGAAGTCATCCAGTTCGATCGCTTCTAATATACTTGTGTAATACCAGGTCGAAAGAATGCGAAACTGGTCGTATTCAAGAAACTTCAGATGGCTTACCGAATTGGAAGTGACCTGACAAATTTGTTCGTCCGAAAGTTTAAGGCGGCCCATCACTTTCAAAGCTGTTTGTTGGGTGAACTTTCGTTGCCCACGAAGAAACTTGCTTAAGGATGAAGGATCAAGATCTAACTGCTTGGCAAAAGATCGCAGCGAGTAGCTTGGGTTCTTATCCAGACGGCGGTTGAATTCCCGCTGAACCAGTGTCTTCAGTTTAGAATGAGGCTCGTCCTGAAAAGTCATGCGGCGAACCTACTATAGCTTTTCTATCTCGCCAAAGACTTGAGCCACAAACTGTGGCTCGTAGCGAGCTACAGTTTGTGGCTCAAGTAGGAGTGTAAAGTTTATAGGGCAGGAGTCACAGTTGGGGAGTCGGCCAATCGATGAGCCCGATTAATTCTCGTAGAACTCCAAATAGACGCGGTCGTGGCCGATGATTTTTTCGCGGATGATTTCGCCGCCTTCTTTAAATTGCATGAATCGAGTCGGGAAGGTGTCGCCTTCATTTTTGAAGAAATTCATTTCAACTAAATAGCCATCTTTAAACTGCAAGTCGGCACGGTGGTGAGTGTGGGCGCGATAGCGGAGTTTGCGTGGGTTTTCTTCATCGGGGACTCCGCCTAGTGAAGTCACGTTGAATAGAGTGTAACGACCTTCTTTTACTGGGAGTAAGCGATCGCCCGGGCTGTTCGCAAAGTCGGCTTTAGTCATGCTGGAAAAAACAAAGATGGAGTGTTCCATATTTGTTGTTCGACTAGCCACAACATCGCCGCTCCAGGCACCCAAGAATCGGCCGCTGCTATCATAGGCAGGTCCGCCTGAGCGGCCGGCTCCATGTTCTACATCTTTTGCGCAATAGGCATAGTCGACCACAGTAAACTTAGGAAGCCTTGAATCATCAAGAGCACTATCAATGATTGGAAGCGTTCCCGAGGCAAACAGAGAGTTCCCCATCATAGCCTTCCCCATATAGGTGCACTGAATGGTTTGGTGGGTTGAATAAAGCCCCAGGGCTCCGCCTTTATAGCCTTGAAAGAAAATGGGATCTCCTCGGCGTGGGACATCATCGGCAACCTCAAAGACATGCTCGGGATCTACTGTTTCGGGTTTGTCGATCTCGGAAATAAAGGTGTCCATGGCTTTGCTGTAATCGTAGTTGTAGTTCGATCCAAATCGGTAGCTCGCCGAAAAGGGGTTTTCAAACTGTAGAAGGGTTCCGCTAAACGAGGTTCCGGTGTTAAAGGTGTCTGGGTTTCCGGTGCAATGAAGTGCCGTCACGCTCATGATCTTATTGGTAATGGGGTGCCGGATCAGCGCGGTTGAACACATGTTTGTAAATAAGGGGATGATCAGCTCGATCCCATGGTCGAAGCTATAGGTCTTACTAGGTTCGCTTTCAAGAAAGGTATGACTTTCGTTGTCTAGTTGGTTCCTAAGGGTGGACCAGCCTAAGAACGTCGGCGGGTTTTCGTCCCACGGTTGCGGAAGGTAGGAGTCAGGGTCGATGGTCGAAAGATCATTCGGGTCGGCGTATTTCAGTTCTGGTTTTTTGAACACATGGGCGCCGTAATAGTCATAGGCGCTGTCGCTTGCGAAAACAGAAGCTGAAAAAGCGATGAGTACGAGAGGTAAAAACACTTGAATCATAGGTGGCCTCCGTGTGTGGACTGGGCCGATTTTATCACAGATAGGTTGATCTCTTAGGGCTTGGGATATGGCTAATCGCCGAGATGAAATATCTATATGGCCATGTTAGACGATTAGGCAGGAAAAAGATGCAGATCGGCCGTCAGATTCTTCCTAATTCTCGATTTCTTCTAAGATATCCTGAAGTCGAATCTTCTTAAGTTTTTTAGAAAGCAAGGCGCTTAAAGGTTTGAAAGAAACTTTTTGAAGCGTTCGACGTTGTTTAAATACTCTGCTGCTAAGGCTTCGTTGCTGCTTAG
>NYZX01000130.1 GCA_002686065.1 Pseudobdellovibrionaceae bacterium
TACCGTCAGCTTGCGGAAGATCCTGTCATCCGTTCGGCGGTTCATATCATCGCCTATAAAGAGTTGCTTAACATCCGTTGGGAGGATCACCCAGGCTCGCATCAGGTGATGAACACGATTCTTCAGCGTGAAAAAGACGATGGCGCCAGGTCAAGGTACCCATTGGCCTACCGATCCTTAGCTGGAAACATTCTGCCGTCAGCAGATCAGTTTGTTCAGNAGCAGATTTTTTGGTCTCGAAAATCAGCATGGAATTATGGTGTGGTCGGNGCNGGACAATATGACTTTGTTCCCACGCCTCGGGTTTTACANACTATGGTTAAGGGNACCTTGCACAGTGAATGCGTTGGTGGGGACTGCACGACGCGAAAAAGGATGTCGCCGTTAAGGTGGGCGACGGCGGCGCTNAAAGGGGCCAAATTTTTCTTTGTCGAACACGAAGGTCAAAATCGAGGCTGGGTCCAATTGATGCCCGTTGAAAACATCGTTGAGCCTCGCCAGTACTATAATCTTGAATCGGGGACCAGTGTATTTAACAAGGATATCCTAGAGAAAGACGGGTTTGATTTGCCTCAGTCTTTTGTTTCGGTATGGCTTCAGGCCTTTCGCAAGGCTCATCCCAAGGCTCCGCCTATTATGATCAGCCCATCTAACGCGATTAAAAACTCGGGATCGTTGCCATTTATCAGGGACAGTTTGGCTCATCGTTTAGGGACGTCGATCTACGATCATGGACGGTTTCAAGTTCGTGATAGGGATATGCAAAACCAACTTGTCGTTCTTTCTGAAGAGGGGCAGCTTGGGCGTGATCCAGAAGAACTGTCCCATACCCGTAAAGGGCATATGATTTTGGATGTGTTTTCGAACACCGAAGACAGATACAAGACCTTCCGAGTCTTTAACGAACCTTTCCAGCTACAAAATTTGTATTCTAAAAGTGGCCTCCAGTCGTACTATGATCGGCTGTCGCCTGATGATCGTCCTGAAGCCTTGTCACAGTTTATTCAGTATGACATCGAAGATGTCGAAGTGAATCGCCTGATAGATGAGTGGATGGACGAGCTAGATGTTGAAGAATGGGCCTTCGTTTACGAGCGTCTGCAAAAAGATTTTCAGTATGGCATTTTAAGGAGAAGTCGTCGTATCGAACAGCTGCTAGAGCGTATGGATGATGCTCCGGTCAGCATTTTTCGGATCACTGACCAATTGCCGACATCGCAAATTAATTTTTCGATTTTTAGGTTCTACGATGTACTTATGGCCTATGGNCACCGTGAAAAGTTGTTTGCAGCTATATTGGCCAGTCTNCACAGCTTNGAAGAAGAAGAGGNCTTGATGGCCCATATTATGTCGCAAGCTAAAAGTGTGGACGANTTCATGTTGGCTGTTAACCACCTGTACACCTATGAAAGCGTGAATAGTTTCGCGCGCAGTCGGATTGAGGGGTACCTTTCNAGGTTTTTCGAACTCAACCCGACGGTTAATCAAACAATGAATCTGCGGCATTTGTTTTCTAAGTCCGCCGAAGAGCTTAGTACTTTGTACGTCATGGCGGCGAAGCACTTTCAAAGCCCTGTCGAGATAGAGCGCCTATGGGAAATCGTTAGTCGAGCTGAGTATCTNGACACAAAACAAGCTCAGTCCGTATTTCAACAGATGTTGCAGCATCANCCCTATCAGTCGCNAACCCTGTATCAGGCATTGATGCCAGTCATTCAGTCTGGTGAGTTCTCAGGGCTGCTTCAGGGGCTTCAGAAAGTCGATTTTTATCAGCGTCACCACGCACGATGTGTGGGGGTTTTCGAGCCTGTCGATGGACGGCAGGGTCGATAAGGACCACCATCAACCTGAAAAAATTACATTTAATTTTAATGGGATTTTTTCGAGAAAAAATGGTGGCTCGCCTTGGGCTCGAACCAAGGACCCTCTCCTTAAAAGGGAGATGCTCTACCAACTGAGCTAGCGAACCACTTGTGAGCTGCCAAATCTAATAAAATTCACGCCGATGTCAACCCTATCGAACGCAAAAGTGAGGAATTATGGATATTAAATCCCTCTTCTTAGTTGAAAAGGGGTTTAATCCACAAGGTCTGCTCACGATCTGGGCCGACCGCAACCACATCGATTGGAACTCCTAATTCTTGAGCAATAAAGCCGATATAATCTTGAGCATTTTTCGGAAGCTCTTTTAAAGACTTTGCCGTGGTGATGTCCTCATCCCACCCAGGAAGTGTCTTATAAACAGGCTTTGATCTTTCTAAACAGTCTGTGCTTATCGGAAAGTCATCAATNGTTTTCCCGTCGAGCTCATAATGAGTGCAGACGTTGATCTCTTTTAGTCCGCTAAGAACATCAATTTTAGTCAGCGCAATATTGGTGATTCCGTTTAGTCGAATCGCATAACGAAGAGCTACAAGGTCTAACCAGCCACAGCGACGTCGACGTCCTGTGGTNGCGCCGAACTCGCCCCCAACCTTTTGAATGCGNTCNCCGACTTCGTCAAATAGCTCGGTCACGAAGGGGCCAGAACCAACGCGCGTCGTATAGGCCTTTGTAATGCCAATGACATTATCGATAACACCCGGGCCAAGGCCTGCGCCAATGCAGGCACTGCCTGAAATGGTGGAAGAGCTTGTGACGAAAGGGTAGGTCCCATGAAGTAAATCTAGAAGTGTTCCCTGGGCCCCTTCAAACAGAATGCGCTTGCCAGATCTTTTGGCTTTCCAGATCAAGTTTGAAACGTCACGGCACCGGTAAGGCTCAAGATGCTTGGCCACCTTGGCGACGTGCTGAAGGATCTCGTCGACGTCGACAGGCTCTTCTTCGTAGAACTTTTCAAGTAGAAAGTTCTTTTCCAAAAGCGAGGCCTCAATGCGGGCACGTAGCTTTGTTTCGTCAAACAAGTCTCCGAACAAGATGGCTTTACGGGCTGCGCGGTCTTCGTAGGCAGGTCCGATGCCTTTTCCTGTGGTTCCAATCTTGTCATGCTTCAATGCTTTTTCGCGAGCCTGATCTAGGCGGCGATGATAGGGCAATAGAACCGTACAAGAATCTGAAATCAGAAGCTGATCTGGATTTTGTAAATAGCCGTTTTCTTTTAAAGCGAAAATTTCGTCGGCAAGGGTCTGAATATCCAAAACGACGCCAGCTCCGATCACGCAGGTGGCTTGGTCGTGAAGGACGCCCGACGGGACAAGGTGTAAGACGGTTTTTTTATTATTAACGATCAGGGTGTGGCCGGCATTTGCGCCACCTTGGTATCGAACGATGAGGTCTGCTTTGGCCGCAAACACATCAACAATTTTACCTTTACCTTCATCGCCCCACTGGCTTCCGATTACGACTGCTACAGACACCTTGTGCTCCTTAATTTAGCGCGACGGTCATACTATGTTCTGGGATTGCTTTAAGCAATGGGAATATCCTTCGCCCACGCTGTGGCAGGAGGCAAGGGGTCGCTGATTTCGTTTTCAGACAAAAACTTGACCACTTTTTCAGCAGCCTCAAGGCTCGAGGCATCAAAGGCATGTTCCGTGAAGGCTCCGGCATGGGGGCTGAAAACAACAGGGCGATCGCTGGCACGCAATTTCGATGTAGGGGATAGGGGTTCGGACTCGAATACGTCTAAGCCGCAGGCTGCGATCTGACCCTTATCAAGGGCAGCGCAAAGATCATCTTCGACAACCACGTCCCCGCGGCAAGTGTTGATAAGCCGCAGGCCCTGAGCGTGGCTGAAGACCTCACTGTTAATCATACCTGAGGTCTTTGTCGTTCTCGGCACATGTAAGCTGACCACATCGCAATGGCTGAATAACTGGTGTAAATCGTCCTCTTTTTGTATGGCTAGACCGGTCAATGCCGCTTCGGCCTGAGAAACATAGGGGTCGTAGAAGCTCATGCTCATTCCGAAGGCCTTTGCCATCATCGCGACCCGTCGTCCAATACGCCCTAGACCGACAATTCCTAAGTGGCTTTCGCCTAACAGACGAGCGGCTTGAAATTGGTCGCGCCACAGCCCCTGACGAATGCCTTGGTCGTACAGGTGAATCGGTCGGTGTAGCAGCATCATGAGTGTCGTCGCAAGTTCTGCGGCACTTTGTGCGTTTGCCGTCGGCGTATGCATCACGGTGACATTGGCTTGTTGGCAAGCGTGAAGGTCAATATGGTCAAAGCCACTGGTGGCAGTGACAATGACTTTTAGCTGCTTCGCCTGGGCAAGTAAACCGGCAGTGATTTTCGTCCGACTTCTAATTTGAAGGGCTTCGCAGTCTGATAGCTCGCTGTCGGTTGGCAACAGGCCTGCACTTATGCGGACATCACATGAACCCTTTAAATAGGTGAGGGCCTTATCTGATATGTTCGGTGTGACTAGTACTTTCACTGTTTCAGCCTTTTTCGTAACAAGATTTCTGTGCCATGGACGTCGTCCTCACGCGTGCCCGTGATGTCGAATCCGCTTCGAATGTTCAGCAGTAGCATGGAGCGCCATTTATTTAGGGTTTTGGTTTCTACAAACTGATAGCCTTGATGAATGCACCACATATGTTGGGCTACCATCAGTTGTTTGCCCAGGCCCTTTCTTTGTTGGCTTGGTGCCACAGCGCCAAGCCAACTGTAATAAGTGTTTGGGGTGGCTTCGAAGCCGATTTTAAACCCTAGGACATCATCACTATCATTTGTGGCTATGATCACGCTGATTGCGGATTTGTCTTTCAGTTTATTTTTGATTCGGTCTTTCGTTAGTGGCCCGAACACCTTTTCGGTCAACAGGGTCAGGCGTATCAGTTGCTGGTCTGTTAAAGGGGCGTCCCAAAAAACGATGTTCGCGGTCATAGCTTTGCAATGCTGGACTGTATATGTCGTTCGCTATCGATGTCTTTAGAAAATATGCCGTAGTCGCGCATGGCTTGATGAATTCGACGGAGCCCTTCTGTGTAAAGGTCGTTCGTGATTTCACCCAAATGACCGATTCGAATAATCTTTCCAGCCAATTGATCCTGTCCTCCGCCGAGGGTGACGCCGTATTTGGTTTCAAGGTCGGACTTAAACTTTTTCCCGTCGATGGTTTCAGGGAGATTGAGGGCTGTCACTGAGGGGGCCGAGGATTTTGAATAGGTCGTTAATCCGAGGGTCTCGAAGTGCTCACGTGTGACTTTCGCCAGCTGTTCGCAGCGCTGGATGGACTGGTTTAAGCCATCTCCGACAAACGAGTTCAGTGCGACATCAAGGGCTCGAATCAAAGTCACCGACGAACTAAAAAAAGTGGTCGATTTTTGATTGGCTTTTAGCTCTTTTCCTAAATCGAAGGCAAACTTCGGTGTTGTTGAGGTCTTGTAGGCCTGCCATGCACGATCAGACAGGGCAAGCATCGCAAGGCCCGTCGGCAGTTTGAAGGCCTTCTGCGAGCCAGCGACAACACCGTCGATACCCCACTGATCCATCAAAAGCTGTGTCGCGCCGACTCCGGTGATGGCATCAACTAAAAACAGGGCTTTCGAATGCTGCTGCACCGTTTGGGCCAGCTGCTTAATGGGGTGAAGGGTCGCTGTGCTTGTTTCACACACCTGGCCAATAACAGCCTTAAACTGCGGGTTTTCTTTTAACAGCTGTTCTAGCTTTTTTGGTTCAGCGGCCTCGCCCCACGGGACGTTATAGGTGCTGACTTTATAGTCGAAGGTTTCGGCCATTTCGGCCCATCGCTCACCGAACTTCCCCGAAATAATGGCTAGCACTTCATCGCCAGGGGACAGTACATTGATCAGTAGAGCTTCCATCCCGCCGCTACCCGTCGAGGGCAAAATGAGTACGGGCTGTTCTGTCTGAAAAACCCATTTCAGCCGTTGCAAACAGCTTTCCAAAATTTGCGAAAATTCGTCCGTCCGATGGTGAATCATCGGGAGTGCTAGTGCTGTCAGGACTTCCTGGCTTAGGGGAACGGGACCAGGTGCTAGTAAAATGGGCTGATCACCAAAAGTTTGCACGTCAATACGCCTCTTTCTTGCCTTGGGGATGCCTAGAGGATAGCTTGTTTTTAAGGTGAAAGATACAGTGGGAAAACGTCCAGCGAAAATATTCAACACAGGATATCGAGCCCTCGTGGCTTCGGTCTCAGCGATTTTGGTTTTGCTGAGTTCTGGCTGTGCCTATCACTGGGGTTACAGCGATAACAGCCTGCCCGGTGGGTATACGTTGATCGCTGTTCCAGTCTTTCGGAATCTGTCGCAAGAACCGGGGATTCAAGTCAGTGCGACCACGGCTTTACGAACTCAAATTTCTAGAAACGCCAAGCTTCGGATTGTAGGGATTAATGAGGCCCCCGTCGTGGCGCGTGGAACGATCCGCACCGTAGATATCGTCGGAAGCGGTATTGTTCGTGGTGAGGAAGGCAGCTCATTCGAGGACCTGCCAAAGAACGCGACAATATATACGCGTTATACGGTTTCTGTACATGTGGACTTATCTTTGGTCAGAACCTCGGACAACCGAGTGGTTTGGTCGGGCTCGACATCGGCTTCGGAGTATTACCCGGCGCCACAGGTTCAGTCGGGCAGTATTAATTCGGCCAATGCGACATACAACTCATCGGCACGTCGGCAAGCCATTGCTGTTGCGTCCGAGCGTGTGCTGGCTAACCTTTACGATAGTATGACGGAGGGTTTCTGATGGCTGCTGCCTCTTCGAAAAACTGGGATCTTCGCCGCTTGCAGCAGCATATTGCTGGTGGGCACCAAAAAAATATCTATTTTTTATATGGTGATGAGCCTTACTTAATCGACGAGTCGCTACGTCTTCTGAAAGAGGCTTTTCTTCCGAAGCAAGCCGCTGATTTTAACTTCGATCAGTTTTACGCATCCGAAATTCAAGGCGCCCAAATTCGCGATTCCGTTGAAGTTTTACCTATGATGGCTGAGCGGCGCTTGGTTGTTGTAAAGCAGGCGCATTTACTGAAAGAAAAAGACTGGTTGGTGTTACAGCCCATTATCGAAAACCCTATTCAGGAAACCGTTCTTATCATGGCGGCTGAAAAGGTCGATAAACGTAAAAAATACTACAAAGCTTTGGCTAAAACGGCGGCCGTCGTTGAGTTGAAAACACCTTTTGATAATCAGATTCCAAATTGGGTTCAGTACATTGCTGGACAGGTTGGGTGTCGGCTTGATGATGATGCTGTGGCCCTGATTCACCAGTTGGTGGGCTCGAACCTTTCTGAAATTAAAAACGAACTTGAAAAATTAGCGCAGCATTCGTCCGAGGGACAGTCCATTTCTGCTAAGCAGGTTTTCGATGTGGTTTCTCGGTCTAGAATCGATAGCATCTTTGAGCTAGCTGATGCCATTGGCGAGTGTGATAAGGCGAAGGCCTTGTCTATTCTGGTGAACATTTTAGATCATGGCCAAAACGAAGTTGCTGCGTTGGCAATGATCGCGCGTCATGTTCGAATTTTGTCTCAGTTGAAAGAGTGGAAGCGCCAAGGACTAACGGGTCCAAAGCTCAGCCAAAAGGTGGGGATTCCTCAGTTCTTTTTGCATAAGTATATGTCGCAGGCTCAGAAGTGGGATAAAAACCGTCTTGATCGCACCACTCAAGCTCTGTACGAAACGGACCGAGCTTTGAAATCTTCGCCGGTGTCTTCGCATATCTGGCTTGAAAACTTCATTATTGCCAGTACCTAAGCCAAGGCATTTCTCACTATAAGACACTGGCCTTGATGTCCCTTCCTGACGGGCCGATATAACTTCATGAGTCAGGAAGTGAAGGATCGTGATTATTTTACGGCTAAGCGCCGTGTGCCACGTCGAAAGTATTTCGAAAAAGTGGGCGTGTTGGTCGGTGGAAGGTATTCCGTCGAACAGGCCTTTGAAATCGGCGAGCGTGGGATGTTGATCTCGTCGATGGGGGACCTCAACGAGGGCGACCGCGTGGTCGTCACCTTTCATATCCCAGAAGTTCTTTTTGCTTTGGCCCGTGGCCAGGTTCGGTACGAAATCGATGCGAACTCCAGTGATAATAAGGTGAACAAATACGGAATCGAATTCGTCGATGTTGATTTTAACACACGACGTTTGATCCGCTACTACGTCGCTTCGAAGACGAATCTGTTTAAAGAAACCGAGGCGGACTAATGACCTTAGAAATTCGTCGGCTAAAACCTGAAGAAACCCATGGACTAAGGCATCAAGTACTTCGCCCCAATCAGCCGCCGGAGGCCTGTATTTATCCGGGCGATGACGACCAGACGACGTTTCATTTGGGGGCTTACCGACAGGGCGAACTCATTTGTATTGCGTCCTTATACTTAGAGCCTCACCCATCTGTTCGAGCTCAAATGGCCTATCGACTGCGAGGAATGGCGACA
>NYZX01000131.1 GCA_002686065.1 Pseudobdellovibrionaceae bacterium
GGTGGCCTCAAGCCCATCCATCACTGGCATATTAAAATCCATAAAAACCAAATCGTAGGATTTAGCCCGAACACGATCGACTCCGACTTGACCGTTTTCTGCAATATCAACCTTGTAACCAAATCGCGCTAAAATATTTTGAATGATCAACTGGTTCACCGGATTGTCTTCGACAACCAGGATGGAAATGGGGCACTGAACAGCCGTTTTCTTCGAAGCTTTCGAAAAGTCGAAAGACTTCTTCTGCGCGACCGGCTTAGACTCTTCCGACGGAAACTTAAACTGAAAAATCGAACCGACACCTTCTTCACTTTGAACCCAGATCTGCCCACCCATCGCATCGGTGATCCCTTTGCAAATCGAAAGCCCAAGCCCTGTCCCCCCATACTTTCGAGTCGTAGACGCATCCGCCTGGCTAAACTGTTTAAAAAGTTTTCCCTGCTGTTCTTCGCTCATGCCAATACCATCATCTTGTATCGAACAATGAATTTCCAACTTTCCACCGACAGATAAATGCTTTGCTGTGACTCGGACCTGTACTCGGGACTCCGCGAACTTTGTCGCGTTTCCAACCAAATTGAACAGCAGCTGCCTGTAACGAGTAACATCACCCAGCACCCACTGCGGCACTGCTGGGTCAATATCCACTGTGACTGTTAACCCCTTTTTCGACGAGTTTGCATCAAGAAGCTCGATCACTTCTCGGGTATGAACTTTGATATCAAAGCTCGCTGATTCAAGACTCATCTTGCCGCTTTCTATTTTCGAAAAATCGAGAATATCATTGATCAAAGCCAGCAAGGTATCCCCTGAGTTCCGAATGGTGGAAAGCAGTTTCCGATCTTCAGGCCTTGGGTGCTGAGACAAAAGTAAATCCGTACAGGCCAACACGGCATTCATCGGCGTCCGAATTTCATGTGACATCGTCGCCAAAAATTGAGCCTTAGATTGAACCCCTTGCTGTGCTTGCTCGCTGGCTTCGACCAGGGCCGACTGGGTCGCCAGGATTTGCTGAATGGCTGGACTAAACACAAATAGAAATTCGAAGATCAGAACCAACAAAACGATCGCACAAATCGTTCCAACCATATCGCCGATGGACTCAAGGTTTTGCAACGTCTGTGCTTCAAACACCCCCACCACTCGATGCATGCTTTCAAGGTATTTGGATTCATGCTCAACAACGGCGGACACAGCCTGAGTGAAAGTCTCTGCTGTTCGCAGTTCTAAAGGTGTATTCGTCGCCTTTCTCAGCGGAACAACCAAAGCTTGATACTCTTGCTTTAATTCACTCACAGCATCAGCCAAAGCCTTTGACTGCCAGTGAGGCTGCTCGGACCATCGAATGATTTGCCCATGAGCACGAACCCACGAGCTATACGACCCGTCGAATTCAGATTGTTGGGACGAAAAATCCACCAAGCCCTCAAAAGCCTGAGGGTTTGCCAGCTTATAAACATTCTTTGCCAGCCTCTGACTCAGCATTCTCTGACGGCCAGCAACGTTGATGACAAAACCATCTTCTTGTTGGCTCACTATACGCTGACCAACGTAATACCGCCCTAGACCTGTAATCACAGCGACCAAAGACAATGCCAGAAGACTTCGAATATGCAGGCTTCGGCTTGAAACTGTTTTTCCAGAAGACGATTTCATTACTTAGTGCGTATCGGCCAAACGCTCGACCGAAAGCAGCGGTTTTTTATTAAGATCGCCTAAATACACCCAAGCTATTGAGCATCAGTGCCTGTTTGAGAAGGATCAGCTGACCATCTTGACTTTATCAGCATCGGCACCCTCAAAATCAGACCATTCTGTCTGAATTCGCACCTCTTGCCCATTCTCATCCACATAGCCTCGGACCTTGTTTAACGTCAAAGGCTGGGATTTCCCCTTCACTTCGACCTGTCCGGCCTGCTCGATTAAGAATTCATCTTGGATGATCCCCATGGTTTCCCCAGAAATCAGCAAATCAGTCCCGAACGCCTTTGTGGACGCTTCGATTCGTGCGGCCGTGTTAACAGAATCACCAATAACCGTGTATTCCATCCGCTCGTCTGACCCAATGTTTCCGGCAATGGCTTTACCAGTATGTATTCCGATCCCGATTTTAATAGGCACTTGACCGCGCTCAACACGCTTGTGGTTTAAAACCTCAAGTTGCTTTCTCATTTCAAGACAGGCGCGAACCGCATTGAACGCGTCACGATCCGATGGTTCTGGGGCTCCCCAAATAGCCATGATGGCATCGCCTATAAACTTATCCACCACTCCGCCATGCTGGTTGATAATCGAAACCATAATGGCGAAATACTCATTCAGCATTTCAACAACTTCTTCCGGAGTATGCCCTTCACTAAACTTAGTAAAATCACGAATATCGCTAAAAAACACAGTCACATCTTTACGACTTCCACCCAAAGCTAAATCACCTTTAAGCAAATCTTCGGTGACCGCAGATCCGTGGAACTTATTAAGAACGTTTTTCACTTTATCTCGTTCTTGAAGTCCGACGACCATCTCATCAAAAGCAGACCCCAGGGCCCCAACTTCATCTTTCGAACTGACATTTGACTGCACTTCAAAATTCCCAGCGGCGACCTCTGTGGCCATATCCACCAAGCGCTCAATGGGCGAAGTCAGTGAGATCGAGAACATAAAAATAAACAAGATCGCCGCGGCAACAACACGCCCTGCTACCTGAATCCCTTTATTTCGAATGTCCCGGGCCGCTGCCAAAATATTCGATTTAGATGTCTGAGCGACGACAGATACGTTAAATGATGTTTTTGCATAGAACCCGATGTACTTTTCCCGCGACTCAGGAGCTTCAAACTCAAGCTGGGCCTTTTGGATTTCTGATGTCAAAGCTTTGTCGACAATCCGCCAAGGCGTCATGCTTGTCCGCTCAATCACTTGCCCTTCATCAGGGTGGGCCAGAAGCTGGCCGTCACGATCGATGAGATACATGGTCGTTGCCGACTCAAATGCAAAGGTTTGCTGAAGTCGATCAAGCCGAATATCGGCGATCGCGATATGGGTAATCTTCCCGTATTCATCTGTGACAAAGGGAATCGCGACAGAAAGCATTGGGATTGGGTCGCTGTTGACTGGCTTTGTGGTCGCGTTCCGAACCTCAATTTGGCCAGCAAACACAGCATCTGTCAGCAAAAGGGCGTATTGCTTTTGGTAGTCTCGTAAAACTTGAATATAGCGCTCATCTTGCCCGTAATCCGCTAGAAAGGCTTTGTTGGTGATCCGAATCGGCTCATCGGTCTTTCCCCGCTCAAGCACCTCAACATTGACCAAGTCACGATCCTGCTGAAACGAAAGATCGAGGGCTCGTTTTTTCTCTTCTGCGTTTTGAAAATCTTTCAACAGTAGCGAGGCCACAATTTTTGTTTTATCGACATAACTTGTCAGTAACCCTTCTACCTGAGTCGCACGCGCTGAGGCCTGGGCTCTGTTCGAGTTGTTCACTCGATCGACCGTGTTTGACTCAAACATGCGGTTAGATTCAAAGGTGATCGAAGCCACTGCCCCCACCAGAAGAGCCAAGGTGATGACAATCAATTTTACTGCAATTGGGTATCTAATTTTGAAAGCTTTCATGGGTAAGGTATCGGCGCTGTAAGTCCTCGATTTCACTGGACCCAGGTCGAAAATCCCCTGGGCTGGACCTATACGGGCTCAGATCGCTCAGGCCCCAAGGACAGCCTGAAAAAAGTCGGTTCGCCCAATAGAAAATCCCTGGACATAGGCCTATTTCACCAGTAAAACCAAGAGCTTTGGAGGCTTAGACCATGGCAAAGAAAAAGGGCAAAGTACGTATTATTACTCTTGAGTGCACCGAAGCTCGTAAATTGGGCGTTCCACCTTCTCGTTACTCAACGAAGAAGAACTTCCAAACGCATCCAGAGCGACTTGAGAAAAAGAAATACAACCCACACCTTCGTCGTCACACAGTCCACCGCGAGATTAAGTAATCTAAGCGGTCTTCAGGACGCTGACTTAAGTGACCTGGAGTCGACGGTAAACTTATACCCGACTCCATGAACACTTCGAATATACTGGCCGCGAGTATCCAACTTGCGGCGTAAGGCGGCGACATAAGTGTCGACGCTTCTTTCAAGGACATTCGTCCCCTCTCCCCATACTTCTTTTATAATTTGCTCTCGCGAAAAGGCATGATCACGATGCGAGGCTAAAAAATAAAGCAATTTGAATTCAAGCGGCGTTAGGTCCAAATGACATTCAGAATTCTCGCCCTCCAACGCCACGACCTTTTGTCGATCAAACTGGAAAGTGAGATCACCTTCGGTAAAGTTCATGGTCTCTAGACTTTTCGAAGCATTGCGAAGTCGTGCCTCGATCCGCGCATTTAACTCGGCTGGGTCACAGGGTTTTACAATGTAGTCATCAGCCCCAAGCCGAAACCCAAGAACTTTAGATTCGACATTCTGTTTAGACGTTAAAAACATCACCGGTGTCCGGTCGAATTTGCGGTCTGCCCGCAGCCTTGAACACAAGTCGAATCCATCCCCATCAGGAAGCATAATATCCAGCAAAAACAGATCCCAATTTGACTGAGGAAGCAAATCCAAGGCGTGCTGAAAGCCATCGGCGACGACCACCTCATGTCGCCCATCAAGTGCTTTTCGAATGATCAGCTGATGAGCTTTTTCATCTTCGACGACTAAAATTTTGGCCATGAGGCTCCCTTTCGTTGCATGCGATCGAACCCGATCTTCCTCTAGTTTTATCGGCTGCCGCCCCCCAACATTTGATGAAATTTCCATAAAACTACGGTCCAATTTGACTCGTATTGAGACTTCAAGGGGAAAGGGTCCAAATATGGAACTGTCAGCGAAGCAACTTGTACTTCAACCAGGACGATTTTTCGGATTATTTTGGACTCAGTTCCTTGGAGCGATGAACGATAATGTCTTTAAAAATGCTCTTGTTTTATTAATCGCCTACAAAGACATCGAACTGTTTGGGCTGCCGAAAGAATCGCTTGTTGCGATTGCCGGCGCTCTGTTTATCCTGCCCTACATTCTGTTTTCTGGATACGCCGGCCAATGGAGCGACTATCGTCAGAAATCCAAAGTGGCTCAAGCGACAAAACTATTAGAAATCGTGATCATGGCCCTGGCTGTCTTGTGCTTTTTCATCGATGAATATATTGGCCTGATTCTGCTTTTGTTTTTAATGGGAACTCAGTCGACCCTGTTCAGCCCCGTTAAATACAGTATTATTCCAAACCTAGTGAACTCAAAAACCCTGGTGAAAGCGAACGCCTTGGTCGAGTTCGGAACATTTTTTGCCATCCTGATCGGAACGATACTCGGAGGGATCATCGTTGGGCTTGATAGTTATCGTTGGGGCCTTGCCCTCACACTTTTGACCGTTGCAGCCTTGGGGTATTTTACAAGCCGCCAAATCCCAGAAGTCCCAATTGTGAATCAAACCAGCAACACCAGCTGGAACCCCATGTCCAGCTACAAAAGTATGTTTCGAGAATCTTGGTCACAGCCGATTATCTTTCGATACATTATGCTGGCTTGCTGGTTCTGGTTTATTGGCGCTGGCATGCTGTCTTATTTGCCCATTCTGTGCAAGGACATCATCGTCGCCAATGAAAACGTCGTTACACTGTTTTTAACCTCGTTCACCGTGGGAATCGGACTTGGGGCCTTCGGCTGTGAAAAGCTCAGTCAGCGTCGAATTGAGCTGGGCTTGATCCCAATCGGACTGGTTTTCATGTCGGTGTTCTTAATTTCGATGTACCTCTTCGTCGAAACTTTTTTGCAGGCTCGTGGTGAAAGCGCAGAACTACTGACCATGACTCAGTACCTAGAGATCCCTGGTTCCGTTGACTTGTTTCTTTGCTTTTTTGGGTTCTCCGCCGCCGGGGGACTTTTTATCGTACCGATCAACACACTTCTTCAACATCGCTCGAAGCCCTCATCCCGGTCCCAGGTTATTGCAACGAACAATGTGATGAACGCCGTATTCATGGTATTTGCTTCGATTTTGTTAATTGTTTTGTACCAAACGCTATCCGCTTGGTCACAGGTATTGGCTGTCTTCGGAGGCATGAACCTTCTGTTTATTTTATTTCTATTCGCGTCCTTCCCTGAATGCTTTAAACAACTGCGACTGTGGTGGAAACGGAATATGAAAAAAACTCAGTCTTGGGAAAACATCGATCAACTTCTTTTCGATCAACCGGTGATCTTACACCTTCCCGAAGCTCATCGGTCCCACTTCTTGGATCTGGCCTACAGTATGAACGTGAACATTACAGGGATCCTTGGCGACCTTGACGAAGAATGGGTGCGACACCGCAAGCAACAACACTGGCTCCAGTTCGACCAAATACCGGACCTTGAAACTTATGAATCCAGTGAAACAGGTGTGTCAATTGTACTGGATTCCTCTGCTCCCCTAAGCAGCGAGTTGACACAATACCTGGTCACTGTGAATGTCGAAGGCGATCAAAAGATCTTCGGACTTCAGGAGCTACCACGTGCTTAAAAAGCAACAGACGATCCTCACAATACTATGGGCCACAATTGGCTTTTCCATGTTGGTCTACATGGCCTTCCCCCTGTTTTCAGCCAGATCTGTTCAAGCTCCAAATCCGAACGTCTTGCATATCGCCTTGATCCTTGGTCTGCTAGGGATCGCCATTTCCGAATGGCTTCCCAATCAGTTCCTCAAAAAAGCCCGATTAAAACAGCTGACCTCAAAACCTCTTCCTCATCTATTTCGGATCGACGAAAACTCGAAGAACCTTTCGGAGCAAGAACAGTTTTACGCGAAGGCTTGGAGCTTATATTTTCCCAGTCATATGATTCGCCTTATCGTCGCTGACCTGATTTCAGCCCTTGGTTTACTGACCTACCTGACTGGACACCCATTTCATGTCACAGCTGGCTTTCACGCCCTAGCTGTCATCATGATGATCCGTAGCTTCCCCAACACAAAGCGGTTTCAACCAAAAATGGAACAGCTCTACAGCATCTACAAACATTGAAATCTTTGCAGCAAACCTTAGATCAAAAAGCTCATACTCAACTTCGTGAGCCAAGCCTTCAGCGGGTGAAGGCTGCCTTTGACCAATTGCAGATTCCCGTCGACCCACAAAAGACCATCGTGGCCGCCGGCACCAACGGCAAAGGGTCGACCTGTAATTTCTTGCGGGCTTTGCTTCAAGCCAAGGGCAAGTCGGTGTTTATGCACACCTCTCCTCACCTAAAGCGCCTCAACGAACGATTCAACCTAAATGGCAGGGAAGCTCCGGACGAGCTTCTTGAAAAGGCCTTTGATCAACTTCAAATACGGGTCTCTCTAGAGCCCTTAAGCCATTTTGAAATACTGACGCTCATGGCTGGGATTATCGCCTTCGAACTAAAGACCTTTGACTATGTCATTTTGGAAGTCGGACTTGGAGGCCTGTATGATGCCACCAATGTCTTCCCGCACTCAACCAGTGTCATCACTCCCCTTGGCATGGATCACTTGGCCTTCTTAGGGCCAACAATCAATGACGTCGCTCGGAACAAATTAGGAATCGTGCGGGAAAATCAAAATGTGATTTATCAACCCTTTCCCGCTGATGCGCTGCCGGCCCTGCTTGAATCAAAAGCCCAACACCCCGAAAACAACTGGATTGAAGTTCTAGACTGGAGCTATGCCACGGACCAGGGGCCCCGTTTTTTTGTCGACTATAAAGGCTGTCATTTAGAGCTTAGCCAACCAGGACATCGAGCGGCGCAAAACGCCGCGACAGCATTGGCCACTTTCGAAAGCCTGGGCTTCGAAATCGGACCAGAATCAAAGAAGGCCTTGAAGGAAACCCTTTGGGTCGCCAGATTCACCCCTTACTTGTTTCCAGGAATGAAGCCCAAGGTCTTCCTCAGCGGAGACCATAACCCTCAAGGACTTGAGTCTCTTAAGGAAATTCTGCAACACTTTCACTGGCGCCAGCTTCACCTGATAGTCGCAATCGGAGCAGGCAAAAGCTTTGAAGAACAGTTCTCTTCCTTGCAGCCCCTTCCAAATACCCACTGGCATCTAACCCAGGGTAGCTTCAAAGCGACACCCGTAGACAGCTTGAATGAAAATGCCCTGAGACCCTTCGAGCTGGTCAACCCGGACCCGAGCTGGATTTTGGGTCAACTGGCCAGCCGTCTAACCGAAGACGACTTGGTTGTCGTCACCGGGTCGCTATACATGTTCGACAGGCTCCTCTAGTTACTGAGCTGTCATCCCCTTACAGCTGACCCTTAGCCAGTTTTTGAAGTCGCTTATGGTCCACCCAAAACTTTAAATTTTCAACGAAGTGATCTTTCATGTCGGGATTCTCCAACCGAATCAACTGACGGTCTTCAAATCTCATTTGCCGAAACCCTTTGCCGTAATGCGCCTCGATCAACTTCAGCCACTTGCCGGATGCAATAATCGCTTCGAATCCCGTCGTCAGACGGTGATAAAGCAACTGATCTTCGGCTTTCACGTAAAAGAAGTTTGCAAAATTATAGTGAAGCAAAAGATGGGAATCGATTTTCACTTTCGGCTCGGACTGAAAATGCTTTTTTAACTCGGCTTCGACTTCCAAAATCGAACGGGACAGATAATCGGCCTTCCCCTTCTGCAAAAGCTGAAGCATAAGTTCATATTTAGTCCGGGTGACTAGCTTCAAACCGTTGGTTGTCAGCACGGAATAGTCAGCCCAACGCCGATTGTAGCCACCCCGAAAGTTCTTTAAACCTTCAATTGATGTGACCTTCGAAAACTGATCCTGATCCGCTTCGCGAATCAAAAGCACACGGTAGCCCAACAAGCCCATCATTAAAGGATAAGGAACATACATCAACTGGCGATCGGCTTCAGCTTTTCCGTTCGTTAAAATGGCCACATTCAGCTTTCCCGATTCTAAGCTGGCCGCCACTTTTTGCTGGGAGTCCTGATAAATCCGCTTAATCCGATAGGGTCCAAACGAGGACCGGGTTGCCTTTAACACCTGATCGAGCAGTTCAATAAAAAAGTGATAGCGCGTGTCCTTAACGCTGACTCCGGCATTTACTTTCACCGTCAAAACGTCAGCCGTCTTGGCTTCAATATTTTGACTAGCCCCTATCGTCAGAGCCATAGAAAGAAACACTCGAAAACACCAAGCCATCAATGGGCTCCTTTTTGAGCATCGACTTCCGAGTACCAACCCTTTCGAAGATTCCAAAACATCTGATCAATGCGCCCCTTAGCCCGCATCGACTCAAGCCCCTTGTTCAGCAACCCTATCAACCGAGAAACCTCTTTTTGATCATAGGTCTTAGAAAACATCACGCTCATCGGCGTTTTCATAATTGGCTTCTTCGAGTAGCTGACTTGATCGATCCCTTTTTGCCCAAAGAGCTTCCTGACCAAGAACAAACCCACATCATAGTCGATGGGGGCAAGGTCGATCCGTTGACCAAACAACATCTTAATTCGTTGAACGTCACCAGGGACGACCTCAATTTTATAGTCCGTGTTCCCTATGAGCTGATCGAATTCCTCGCCATAGGTGTATCCATCCGTTGAGGCAATTCTGTAGGGCTTCAAATCAGAAACTTTGTCCCAATTGAAATCCAGCTCCTTCAAATGAAAAAAAACTTTAGAGTGGTAGGAAATCGGGTCCGAAAAAACAAAGTCTTTTTTTCGAGCCACTGTTGGCGCCCAGCTGATTGACGCCACATACTTCCCTCGCTTCGTCGCCTCGAAAGATCGAACCCAAGGTAAAAAGACAAACTGAACGCGAACATTAGATCGAGACAGCGCTTCTTTTACAATATGTCCTGCTATTCCGTTCTCTTTGAGTTGCTCAGAAATAAACGGCGGCCATTCACCGGCTGCAATCGTAATGGTTTCAGTCGGCTTAGCGGCCGAAACCGAAACCAAAAAAATAGAGGTTAGAAACACATTCAGCACACCGAGGCTCCCAATGCTGTACCATTCAGTCAACAACACCCAGCCAAAGCCAAGCCCCCTAAGGCTTACACAAACCCCGTTTAACTAGCAAAGAGAAATACTAAGAAATCGTGACAGGACCGTGGAACAGAGCTCCCACCCCAAATATCGACCTCGCTTAGTCTTCGGACCAAACCACACGCGACACATAGTCCCGATAGCTAAGAATGATTTTAGCTACCGCTTGGGAAACCTTGTCGACCTGATAATCACGAACAGGAAAAGGTTGTCGCCCACGAGCTTCACTGGCCGCTTCGACCACTTTCACCGAGTCCATCAAACGATCTAACTTCGGAGGACAAACCACAAGCACCCCTTCATCCATCCCCTCCGGTCGCTCGTGCGCTTGGCGGATCGACACCGCCGGAAACCCCAACAAAGCTGACTCCTCCATGATTGTACCGCTATCAGAAAGCGTACAACTCGAGTGAACTTGAAGGTGAATATAGTCGTGAAAGCCCAAAGGCTTCATATACTGAACCTTCGGGTGAAACTGAAATCCTCCAATGGCATCAATCCGCTTCCGCGTCCTGGGATGAGCCGAAAAAATCACATCGCGTCCCGTCGCTTCCGCCAATTGGTTCATACTATTTAAAATCGCCAATAGATGATCTTCACGATCAACATTTTCTTCCCGGTGGGACGAAAACAAATAGTAGCCCTTTTCCTTTAGACCGAGCCGACTTATGACATCCGATTTTTCCCATTGGGGACGGTAATGCTCAAGCACCTCCCGCATACACGAGCCCGTACGTATAATCCGCTCGGGGCGAATGCCCTCGCGCTCAAGGTATTTCCGCCCGTGCTCCGTCAGCGGCATATTAATATCACTTAGGTGATCAACAATTTTACGATTGATTTCCTCTGGGACGCGATCATCGAAACAACGATTGCCCGCTTCCATATGAAAAATAGGTATCTTTCGGCGTTTTGCAGCGATCACTGCCAAACAGGAGTTCGTATCGCCGTAGATCAAAAAGGCATCCGGCTTATGCTTTTCCAACATTTGGTCCGTCTTAACAAGAACCTGGGCAACGGTTTCCATTGCCGTTTCGCCAGCGGCGTCTAAAAACTCATCCGGCTTTCGCACCCCCAAGTCTTCAAAAAAGACCTGGTTTAACTCATAGTCATAATTCTGCCCTGAATGGACAAGAACATGATCAAAATGGCGATCTAGCTCTTTTAACACCAGACACAACTTAATCAGCTCGGGCCGAGTGCCCAGCAAAGTCATCACTTTCATCTTAGGCCTCCGAGGGACAATATCAGGTAATAAGCTCGTGAGCTTCATGCCCTTCATTTTGCTGAATCAAAAGATTGTGGCGCTCAAGTAGCGCAATGGTCTGTTGAAGGTCCATTGTTCCGTCCGCCGACGAGTACTCTTTTTCGATCACTGGCACAAGGTTGTCGTCCTCAGGGACTCGAAGCTCTGGTAGCATCGGACGGATCGCATAATAATCACCAGACTTCATCGAACGAGTGGCTTCTTCTTCTGAAATCAAAGATTCATGAAGTTTTTCCCCTGGTCGAATCCCCGTCACTTTCACTTCAATAGGACGATCACCGATCAGGGCCTTTGCCACGTTGGTCATTTTAGCTGTCGGCGCAATCGGGATAAAAATCTCACCCGGACGCGCTCGATCAATGGCGTTCAACACCACATCAACAGCGTCTTCCAAGCTCAATAAGAAACGAGTCATTCGCTCGTCTGTGATGGTCACCGGACCGCCCTTTTTGATCAGCTCGTGAAACAACGGAATCACAGAACCTCTTGAAGCCAAAACATTTCCATAGCGGACACAGATGTATCTGGTTTTTCGGGTATTCACATTGGCGGCGCAAAAGATCTTTTCCTGTAGAAACTTAGTTGTCCCCATCACGTTAACGGGCTTGCAAGCCTTATCCGTACTGACACCAACCAAAGTTTCAACATCAAAGCCATTGTCTTCTATGGCGCGAATCAGGTTATTCGCCCCGACACAATTGGTCAGATAGGCTTGCTCCGGAAAATACTCGCAGGCAGGAACCTGCTTTAAAGCGGCGGCNTTGANAACGATATCAATATCCGGAAGCGCACTCACCACATCCGAATAGTTGCGAACGTCACCAATGCGGAACTCAAGGAGGTTTCGAAAATTATTGTAGATAGATTCTTCGGTCTGCGTTTTCGGAGACTTCAAATAATCCAAACGCATATAGTGCTGTTTGGCTTCATCCCGCGATAACACACGAATCTTTTTAGGGATCCCGTTCACACCACTCAGCGCGCGGCGGATAAATGTTTTCCCCATGGACCCGGTCCCACCGGTGACTAGGATTCGCTTTCCCTCAAGAACCTTCACGATTGTATCCCTTCGTAGAGATGATTTTCACGTTTCAAATCACTAATTAGTTCAGCCCAAGTTGGTGGCTGAAAGCCTATGTCCTGCTGAGCGACCTGGGTCTGCAAAGTCTTGTCCTTACCCTGGTCAACCGAGTTAACAGTAATACCTAAATCGAAGATGTCACTGACTTGTTGAATCAGCTGCGCCTTACTGGCCGGCTGGCTTCCAATTTGTAAAATTCCCCTCATATCAGGGCTTTGTAAAATAAGATCTCGAACAAGCTCAGCCATGAACTTGGTCGTCAAGCCGTTGTAAAGGGCCTTTGTGAAGCCAGAGACCCCTTGGCCTTTTTGTGAAAAAATCCACTCGAAAAACTCAGTGAACCCTCGAATCTCACGGCCCACAATAGACGATCGAATCGTCAAACACCCTGGCGCATCCACTTCACCAAGAGCCTTGCTCATACCATATAGATCTTGCGCATCCTTTGGGTGGTCGACAGCGTAAGGTCCGGCCCCACCCTGAAACACACAATCGGTCGAAAAATGAATCATACGCGCGCCCAAATCAGTCGCTAAGTGCGCAAGCCGATGTGGCAACAAGGCGTTTAACTCGACAACCTGCGCGCTCGCCGCCGGGTCAATTTTTCGTGTCGTAAGCCCCACACAATTAACGATGACGTCTGGTTTCAAATTCGCGATAGAATCTTTCGCCCGCCCCCAATCATTCACGTCAAGGCCGCCCACCAGGTCCGTGTCTTGAAAAAAGGGCAAGGCCTTCACGGCTTCCGCCCGTCCACGAAGCCCTCCATAAACATAAAACTCGTCAGCCCCAGACAGCACCTGGCACATTTTGTGTCCAAGCATTCCGGTCGCTCCAAGAACAAAAATTTTCTTAGATTTTGAACTCATTAAAAATCGCCTCAAGTCGATCGATCACTTTACTTTGTCGGTAGTTTGCCTGAGCAAAGGCATGTCCGCGCTGGCCCATGGCTTCGCGTTCCTGCGCATTCAACATTACAAAACTCTGGATTGTTTTGGCAAAAGCTATCGGGTCCCCCGGAGGGCAAACATAACCAGCCTCTGACCTTTTAATCAATTGAGCGGCTTCACCGTCCAAGCTAGCCAACAAAGGTCGACCGGTCGCNAGCCCCGTCTGNACCTTGTTTGGTACGGTCGCCCGAAAGATGGGCTCGTCCCTTAGAGTCACCAATAGCCCGTCCGAGGACTGCAAAAGTGGCACGACCTGTGACGGTGATACGGGATCCCAGAACTCAACGCGTCCCGAAGCAACAAGTTCTTTTGCCATGGATTGAATCTTTGTCTTAAACCGCCCATCACCGATAAAGATAACATGAGCCGGCGACTCCTGAGGCAGCTTCGTGATGGCTGCCACTAAGTTTTCCAAATCTTGAGCGGCCCCTAGNTTTCCTGCAAAAACCAAATTGACTTTCGAATCACTAAAACGTGAATCCTTGCCCTTGGCCGGCTCGAAGTAAAAGTCTTCAGCCCAGTTAGGAACAAACCGAACCTTTCTTGGGTCGGCCCCTCGTGCAACGACAGCGTCGATAAACCCTTCGGATTGAACAAAAATCACATCCGATTGCTTGTAGATGAACGACACCAACCATTCGATCGGCTTTAGCATCCATGCCTTTTTAACAGCTCCTACGGCGGTCACTGATTCGGGCCACAAATCTTGAACCCATATGGCGACCGGCGTTCCCGTCAGCCACTTGTAAACAATGGCCGGCAAGCTCGATGTGACCGGCGAGGTCAAATAGATCAAGCTGTAGTCGTAGCGCTTGAACCCCAATCGAGGAATTCCAAACAAGATCATCGAGACCACAAAACTGAGATAATTTAANNCAAGCTCCCAGCGACGGCCTCGGCCTCGAGGGTACAAAGGGACGCGTTTTATCGAAACGCCTTCCCAATCTTCGCCCGATGGAAAAAACGCGCTGTAACCAGGGTANAAATCACCCACTGGGTAATTGGGTTGCCCTGTTAAAACCTGAACCTGATGTCCGCGTTGATGAAGCTCTTTAGCCACTTCACTAATTTTAAAGGTTTCAGGATGAAAATACTGCGTCGGAATTAAGATCTTCAAGACCAAGCCCTGCGATAAACGAAAAGGTTTGTAGCCACACTAGCATAGTCCAGCTAAAATTGGAGGATGCGCAGAAAAGTTTTTTGCTTCATTGATTACTTTCACCCTGCCAAAAATGCGGGCGGCATCGTCACCAGCGTCAACTCGCTAATGGTGCATCTAGCGCAATTTCATGAAGTTCACGTATTTACTAGAAATCACGACCAGGGCTCGGAGCAGCCGTTTAATGAACTAGANATGCAGCGAACCCAAGCAAAAAGCCCCTTCAAAATTCACTACTTTAAAGGGGACGCCAGCTCACGAGCTGAAATGTTGAGCCACTTGAGATCTTTGATGACGGGNGATGATTTAGTCTATTTCAATAGCTTTTTTTCACCTGAATTTACCTGGTTTCCGCTGCGAGCCATCTTCCAAGGCCAATGGCCACGGCAGCGACTACTTATTGCGCCACGAGGCGAGCTTCTACCAGCAGCCAGGCATCAAAAATGGCTTAAAAAATGGGTGTACCTAAAAGTCTTCAAAGCGCTTGGGTACCATCAAAATGTCCTTTTTCAATCAGGAGGGGCCGAAGAAAAACGCGAGATCCAGTCCCTATTTGGCCTGATTCGTGTCCGCAACAGCAACGACCTGCCCCCGTTGATCCCCAAAAAAACCATAGACGTCAAACCTCCGAACAATCGCCCCAAACGCCTGCTGTTTGTTGGCCGGGTCGCCCCGATCAAAAATGTCAGCCTCATTTTGCAAGCCCTTAACGAAGTTCCCTTCGCATTTCGGCTTGATATCTGTGGCCCGATCGAAGACGAGGCCTACTGGAAAGACTGCCAAAANCATTTAGCGAAAGTCCGCGACGGATGCGAAGTCCATCACCACGACTCTAAAACTCTCGACGAGTTGGCTGATTTTTATCAGCAAGCCGACCTCCTTGTTCTGCCTTCGAAAAGTGAAAGCTTTGGTAACGTGATTTTCGAATCCCTGGCCTATGGCTGCCCTTGTCTGATTGGTCCAAATACACCCTGGAAACACCTCCGCCAGGCAAAAGCCGGCGATCATGTCGAATCACTCAGCGCGCCAGCTCTGAAACGCAAGCTCATCGACCTGATGGACGAAATTTCGGCGGCTCCCATGGACTGGCGACAAGGGGCCAACCAGCACGCCTGGGATTACTATGAAAAAGCCTTCAAAGACCCTGAATTAAGCAAAATGTTTTTGCTGAATGATTGACTTAAGCGGGCGGGTTTAGCAAAGCTGATCCCAGCGCTATGGAAGTCACACCCATCTTAAGTCACCTCTTATTTTTTATTGCAGCCGCCTTGGTTACAGGGCTTTTGATTCCTGTTGCTATTCGCGTTGCCGGAAAAACCGGTATTNCTTCAAAAGTGGACTTTCGACGCCCCCAGTCCAAACCCGTTCCCCTNCTTGGTGGCNTACCCATATTTTTCACCCTTGCGATTGCCTGTTTTTTNATCACAGCTTCAGAGTTAGCCATNTTGCTTCCCGCCACCATCCTTGTCGCCGCCGGACTGATTGACGACGCCAAAGAATTAGCNGCCAAACCCAAATTTTTGATTCATGTTTTCGTTCTGGGACTGTGGCTTTACCTGGTGCCTTACGACAGCCTGACGTTTTCAAACCTAAATGTTCACCCTGGCTTTNTTTATGCTTTTTTGATGTTTTGGGGTGTCGGGGTCATTAATGCCTTCAACATGATTGACGGAATGGATGGCGAAGCCGGCGGCACCGCCTTGTTCATTTTCCTAGCTGCGGCCTATCTTCACTTAGGAACTCCGCAATCACTCCTGGCGTTGACCCTGGCTGGGGCCTGCGTGGGATTTTTGTTTTTCAATTTACCGCCAGCCAAAATCTATTTAGGGGAAGTCGGATCAACCCTACTGGGTTTTACAACCTTGTATATCGCTGCCACGCTCCCTGTGTCTGAAACCGCCTCATCCCTTGCTGTTGCTGCCCCGCTTTTTCTTTTAGCGGTACCGGAAGTTGATGCCGTCGCCGCGATGATTCGCCGATGGTCCTACAAGACCTCGTTGACCAAAGGCGACCGGGACCATATCCATCACAAACTAAAAAAATTGGGCTTAAACGTGCCTCAAGCTTTGTTTTTGATTTACGGTGTCGCTGTCTACTGCGCACTAACAACCCTTGTTCTGGCAACAAACTCAGACTTTCAAACGTCGCTGATTGTCTTTTGTCTCTCAACGCTGTCATTGCTTGGCGTGCTGGCCAGCATTTACTACCTCGAGTATCGGCAGGCGAAACAAATCTCCCTTCTTAGCCAAACCATGATGCAAAGGCACCTCAGCTTAAAAAAGCACGTTATTGTCTCAACAACGGCCTTCCACGCCACGATCTATGATCTGCTCCCCTATTACAAAGAGCTGCAATTAAAGGGCGTGGAGGACGTCGATCACTTTATCCAGGACTTTGCCGAGCATATTTCGACCCATCACCCGGAAGCTCAGCTCGCCCTATATGGCTCCTACACCGTCGTTGCGACAGAAGCGCCTAGCAAAGACCTTGATCAAAAACGAAAATCCATCGTCGACAACGTTTACCATGTCCTTGAACGTCACCAGATCATGAAAAACGACAATGCTCTTCCATGGGGGCTGCGCTTCTACGATCACTCTAAAAACCAGGACGAGTTCTTTAAAAGGTACTCGGCGATTTTAAGTAAAAAAGGTGATGGGGATTCAGTCACAGCATAGAAAGGTCGGTAGAAAATGATTCGCGTTGAAGACCTCGAATATCAATGGCCCGGCTCAAAGGCCCCTTTACTTCGCCTGCCTCGCTTTGAACTAAAGCCCGGTGAAAAAGTGTTTGTTCACGGCCGCAGCGGATCCGGGAAGTCGACCCTGTTGAACCTGCTAACAGGAATTCTGCCCATCGATCAGGGCCAAATTCACCTATTGGACCAGCCTTTCTCTGAACAAAGCTCTCGGTCACAGGATCGTTTCCGCGCAGACCATATCGGATTGATTTTTCAACAGTTCAACCTGGTTCCCTATTTAACCGCGCTTGAAAATGTGGAGCTACCCCTTCGCTTTTCAAAGCGTCGTCAAAACAAAGCCGACCTACCCGCCAGCGAACTGCTACAGCTAATGGGCCTCCCCACCGAAGCTATCCACAGGAAGCCCGAAGACCTTTCCATCGGTCAACAACAGCGAGTTGCTGCTGCCAGGGCGCTAATAGGTCAACCTGAACTGATTTTCGCCGATGAACCAACATCAGCCTTAGACAGTCATTCGGCGCAGCAGTTTTTGGCTCCGCTGTTCGAACAGTCTCAGAAGTGTGGCACCGGCATTCTTTTTGTTAGCCACGACCGCGCGCTGGAAAAATACTTTGATCGTAGCTTCGACCTTGAGGAGGCCAACCAATGAGCACATGGATCTGGTTATCCCTTCGCAGCCTAAAACAGCGTCGAATTATCGCTCTTCTTGCTGCAGCAAGCATCGCACTGAGTTTATTTTTGGTGTTAGGCATCCAGCACCTACAGGGTCATATTAAAGCCGGGTTTGAAAAAACCATTTCTGGAACGGACTTGGTCGTTGGGGCACGAAGCGGCCCTTTAAACCTTGTGCTGTACTCGGTTTTCGGAATGGGCGACCCAACGCCCTTGTTCTCGGAAAAAGCCTTGCATAAGCTAGAACAAATCCCGGAAGTGGACTGGGTTGTGCCAATCCTATTAGGGGATAACTTCAAAGACTTTCGCGTTCTAGGAACCACCGACAGCTATTTTGATAAAGTGAAGTTTGGTCAAAACAGACGTTTAGAATTTGCCGAAGGCGGTGTTTTTAACGAATCCCTTGAGGCCGTCATTGGCTGGGATGTCGCCCAAGCAGAGGGGCTACGCCTAGGAAGCTCAATAACGCTTTCCCACGGTGGCGGCTTTCAAGACCATGATCAACATCGATTTCGAGTCACGGGCATCTTAAAGCCAACAGGAACCCCAAACGACCGCAGCGTTATCACCTCGCTGGCAAGTATTGAGATCATCC
>NYZX01000132.1 GCA_002686065.1 Pseudobdellovibrionaceae bacterium
CTGACGGGACTATGGCATTAAAGCTTCCGACCTTAAGCCATGTTTTGAATGAGCTAGTATTTGATGTACCTTTGCCAAAGGATCATCCTAAAGCTGACTTCGTTCAATCGGTGATGAACGAAAAAGATGTCAGCACCATTTTTGAATCGATATTGCAATCGAACCTACACCGTGCCGAGCTAGAAAAATCAACGACCAACGAGAAGGCTGATGTCGTTTTAAAGGTTCGAGCGATGAGTCGTTTCGATGAGGTCTCCGGCCAGCTATCGAAGGATTTTCATGATCTTGGAATTGAAGTCACTGACGATGCGCTTGCCGAGATCCATCAGGTCATAAAAACGGCGGGTTTACTTGCTACCATTAACGATCTTTCAGAAAAGACTGGTTGGAGATTAAGTCAGCCAATCGATTTAGCTAGACGTAAACTGCTTCGTGAGTTGCTGGATCTCAACTTTGGTGTTCAACACCAAGACGGGTACAGCGATCAACAAAGGCTTGATGCGCAGGTGGCTTTGGGAGGCACCCTTGGAATGGCTTTGACGCGCGTTTTTGAAGGGCGTAGTGATCAGATGAGTGCTCAGGTTCTAGAGAGCTTGGCTTCTGGTGAGGCTACACAGCTGGTTGTTGATCAAGAGACCAAAAGCTTTAATCATGTCTCTGCTCAGAATAACTCTACGGCTTTAATTGGTGGGTATGGTGTCGCCACCATCGCCATTTTCGTTTATGGGATGATCGCTCATGCGACGGGGGTGTCTCCTTTGATAGAACTGCCTTTCCTTCCGTCAGAAGAAGAAAATCATATCATCCAGCCCTTGGCTAATATTGGTCTAGCTTTGGGGGCGGCATTGGGTACTGGGTTGGGATTTATGAAGCTGGTCAAGTATCTGCAGTCGAGTAAGCACCAGAAATACTCCGAGGAGCTTCTTGGGCGATTAAAGGTTCGATCCGAACTGCTTGTGAAAAGCCTTCAGCCCTCTCGTCCTAGGTGCGCTGCAGCTTTTTTAAGGTAGGCTAAGGTATCCTGACTGGGGCAATGAGCACGGACCCGAAATTATCCGTGCTCACCGATTAGATTGGCCCTACATCTGGCGGGCGCGTTTCGAAACGTTTAAAGCAGCTTCCCTAACAACCTCTGAAAGGGTCGGGTGGGCGTGGAAGGATCTGGCAAGGTCTTCAGCTGAGCCGCCGAATTCCATGCAGACAGTGGCTTCAGGTATCAAGTCACCTGCAGCTGGTCCGACAATATGAACCCCTAACAGCTTGTCGGATTCTTTATCGGCTAATACCTTCACTTGTCCTTCTGTCGTGCCTAAAGCCTTGGCTCGGCCATTTGGCGAGAAGGGGAAAGTTCCCGAGTTATAGGCGATGCCTTTTTCTTTAAGTTGTTCTTCTGTGTAGCCCACACCAGCGAATTCAGGCCAGGTGTAGATGATCGACGGCACGGTCAGGTAATTAACATGTCCTGCTTGGCCAGAAATAATCTCGGCCACAGCAACGCCTTCTTCTTCCGCCTTATGCGCAAGCATGGGGCCAGGAATCAGATCGCCAATGGCGTAAATATTTGGGTACTTCGTGCGGAAGTGATCGTCGACAACGACAGATCCGCGGTCGTTTTTTTCAATTCCCAAATCTTCAAGGCCAAGTCCCTCAGAAAAAGGCTTGCGGCCAACAGCCACCAAAACCACTTCAGCATCTAAAGTGTGCTCGGATCCGTCTTTTAAAGATTCGTATTTCACGGTGGCACCGTCTTTACGAACCTCAGCTCCAGTGACTTTCGATTTCAACTCGAACTTGATCCCTTGTTTCTTCAAGATGGTCATCATGCGTTTGCTCATGCCCTTGTCCATGCCCGCACAAATCGAATCCGAAAATTCAATGCAAGTCACCTCGGCACCAAGGCGGCTCCATACAGAGCCCAGCTCAAGGCCAATAACGCCGCCGCCAATTAAAGCCATTGTTTTTGGGACTTTCGAAAGGCTCAGTGCTCCGGTTGATGAAACAATGACTTTTTCGTCGTACTTCATAAATGGGAGCTCGTTGGGGACTGACCCAGTGGCCAACATGATGTTTTTAGCTTGGTAGGTTTGCTCTTTGCCCTTGCTGTCTGTCACAATCACTTCGTTTTGTGATTTCAAGCGGCCAAGGCCTTTTAGCCATGTGACTTTGTTTTTGTTCATTAGGTATTCAACCCCACCAGTCAGGTCAGAAACGATCTTTTCTTTTCGCTTCATCATCTGGGATAGGTTGAGTTTGACACCTTTTAAATCGATCCCATGTTCTTCAAAATCGTGTTGAGCTGCCACGAAGTTTTCACTGGATTGCAGTAGGGCCTTTGATGGGATGCAACCCACATTTAGGCAGGTGCCGCCAAGAGTGGGGTCCTTTTCAACGATAGCCGTAGTCAGGCCCAGCTGAGCCGCACGAATCGCCCCCGTGTATCCACCGGGGCCAGAGCCAATAATAATCAAATCAAATTGTGTTTCAGACATGACGAATAACCTTTTCTTTAAAACTAAATGTGCATTAACAGACGAGTAGGATCTTCAATGCATTCTTTCACGCGAACTAAGAAGCTGACGGATTGCTTGCCGTCGATCACTCGGTGATCGTAGCTAAGCGCAACGTACATCATTGGACGGATCTCGACTTTTCCGTTGATCGCCATTGGACGCTCCTCAATTTTGTGCATGCCAAGAATACCTGTCTGCGGAGGGTTCAAAATAGGTGTCGACATCAGGCTGCCAAAAACCCCACCATTAGTGATGGTGAAGGTGCCGCCATTTAAGTCGTTAATCCCAATCTTACCATCGCGAGCTTTCAAGGCGTAATGGCGGATGGCCAGTTCAATATCGGCCAGGCTTAAGGCGTCGGCATTTTGGACAACCGGAACCATCAGGCCTTTTTCGGTGCTGACTGCGATCCCCATGTTCACATAGTTATGATAAATGATATCGTCGCCATCCATCTGTGCGTTTACATCAGGATAGTCTTTTAAGGCTTCACAGCAGGCCTTAACGAAAAAGCCCATAAAGCCCAAGCTGATCCCGTACTTTTCTTTGAACTGATCTTTATATTGGGCACGAAGGCTCATGACGGCCGTCATATCAATTTCGTTGAACGTCGTTAAAATCGCCGCCGTTTGCTGGGCGTCGACAAGGCGCTCAGCAATTTTCTTGCGAAGCTTGGTCATGCGAACGCGTTCAGCCTTGGGCTCGACACCTCTTTGAGCGACGGGTAGCCCAGGGGCCTTTGGCGCNGGTTTATCAGCCTTTGCTGGAGCTGGTGCTGCCGCGGGCTTCGAACCACCTGATTTCATGAAGTTCAAAACATCTTCTTTGGTCAGTCGGCCATCCTTGCCANTGGCAGGAATGGACTTTGGATCCAAATTGTTTTCAGTCACCAATTTCTGAACAGCCGGCGGAAGGACAGACAGTAAATCTGGGTGAGCTGTTTTNCCTGATGTTGGNGCTGGCGCAGAGCTAGAACTTGAGCTGGCGGTCGATGGCGCCGGGGCAGAGCCACCTTCAGCGACAGCGATTTCAGCGATGATTTGCCCGACGGTGACGGTATCGCCTTCTTCGGCCTTGGTTTTNAAAATTCCTGATTTTTGTGCGACGATGTCCATGCTGGCTTTGTCNGTTTCAAGAACNACAACCACGTCATCTTTGTTAACAAAGGCGCCGTCTTCGGCAACCCACTCAGCGATTTCAGCTTCNGTCACGGATTCGCCAGCTTGAGGNACGTCGATCTCAAGGATCTGACCTGTTGGCTTCGCCGCAGCGGCCTTCGGAGACTCTGATTTTTGGTCAGCAGGGGCACTTGCTTTCGCACCGGCTGCGTCGGTGTCNATAACACCAATCACTTGGTCGACATAGACCGTTTCACCTTCTTCGGCTTTGACGGTGAGTCGTCCGGCTTTTTCAGCGACCAGCTCCGAGCTGGCTTTATCGGTTTCAAGAACAACAATCACTTCATTTTGTTCAACCATGTCACCATCTTGCTTCATCCACTCGGCAACCTCGGCTTCGGTTACTGACTCTCCAGCTTGTGGGACTTTGATTTCAATCNTCACGGGATGCTCCTATTGTACGTTCTATGCGTAGTCCATAACTTGGTTGATAATAGCTTCTTGTTCGCGAACATGGTTGCGCGAGATTCCTGTGGCCGGGCTGGCTTTCGCCTCGCGACCGATATAGCCCAATTCGACTTTTGATAATCCAATATCATCCATCAAGGCTCGAAGCTCGGGTTGGATATAGTTCCAAGACCCCATATTTTTAGGCTCTTCTTGAACCCAGAAAACGCGCTTCAGCTTTTTGTACTGTTGGAAAATCGGATTCAATCGATGTTTCGGAAATGGATAAAGCTGTTCGACTCGAGTCAGTGAGATCTTGTCTGAAGGCTTGTCGTCGCGGACGGCGTCGATGTCGAAATACACTTTTCCGCTACACAAGAAAAGCGTTTCAACCTTATCGGCTTTTGTCGCTTTAGGGTCTTCGATCACTTCTAGGAACTCGCCCTTTAAGAAATCCGCTTTGGCAGAAACGACCTTTGGGTGACGAAGTAAAGACTTCGGCGACATCACAACTAATGGCTTTCTAAAATCACGCTTGATCTGGCGTCGAAGCGCGTGGAAGAAATTAGCCGGTGAGGTGATATTGCAAACCTGAATGTTTTCCTGAGCGCAAGACTGTAAGAAACGTTCCAAGCGAGCACTTGAGTGTTCTGGTCCCTGGCCTTCATAGCCATGAGGCAACAACAGGACAAGCCCCGACATTCGTGCCCACTTAGCTTCGGCGCTCGTGATAAACTGGTCAATGATGATTTGTGCTCCGTTGGCGAAGTCGCCGAACTGGGCTTCCCAAATTGTTAAAAAGGTTGGGTCACTGCTTGAGTTGCCGTATTCAAAGCCTAAGACGGCCATTTCCGAAAGGTTCGAGTTATAAACGCAGAATTCACCTTTGTCTTTGTTCATCTNTTTGAGNGGCGAGTACTCNGCGGCAGTTTCGCCGTCGAAGTACACCGAGTGGCGGTGCGAGAAGGTCCCACGTTTACAATCTTGTCCAGATAGTCGAACAGGTGTGCCTTCGGCACGGAGCGTTCCGTAAGCCAAAAGTTCGCCCAGGCCCCAGTCGATCTTGTCGTCCTTTAGCATCTGAGCACGGCCTAGAATCAGCTTTTTCACTTTCGAATTCAGATTGAAGTCGCTAGGGACTTCGGTCAAAACCTGAGCCGCCAGGTCAAAATCGGCCTTTTTGGGCTGGGTATTTACCGTCTTTTCAAGGTCTTCTTTGAAGCCACGTTTAAAGCCTTTCCATAGGCCTTGAAGGGTCGGTGTTTCATTTTTGGGTGGGTCCTTGCGAACGCTGTCCAGCAAGACCTGCAGGTTGTCGATTTTTTCTTGGTAGAATTTTTTCGAAACATCTAAAGGCTGGATTCCTGATTTATCAAGATAGTCCTGGTATTGCTCCATATGGGTCGGATGCTTCTTAATTTTTTTGTACATCTTCGGCTGAGTAAACATGGGCTCGTCACCCTCGTTATGGCCAAAACGACGATAGCAAATCAAGTCAATGACGACATCTTGCTTAAACTTCTGTCGAAAGCGAAGGGCAATATCCATAGCACGAATGCTGGATTCAACGTGGTCGCCGTTCACTAAGATCACAGGCGCTTTAATGGATTTGGCAATGTCTGATGAGTACCGTGTCGAACGGGAATCAGATGGGTTGGTCGTGAACCCGACTTGGTTATTTAAAATAACGTGGACAGCTCCACCAACTTTGTAGCCATCCAGCTGTGATAGCTGCAAGGTTTCGGTGACAACACCTTGGCCAGCAAAAGCGGCATCACCGTGAATCAAGACGGGGATCACTTTTTTTCGTTCCGCGGTATCTTTGCGGACGCGTTGTTTCGCTCGAACCATACCTAAAGCCACAGGGCTTACACACTCTAGGTGAGACGGGTTGAACGCCAGTGATACATGGCACGGTCCATTCGGAGTTTCTTTGTCCGTTGAAAACCCGAGGTGATATTTAACGTCGCCTTCATAGGTGTCATCAAAGGCCATATTGCCTTCAAACTCGGAAAGGACATTTTCAAGCCCCTTGTCCATGAAGTTGGCAAGAACATTAATGCGGCCACGATGGGCCATTCCGATAACAAGCTCTTCGACGGATAACGAAGTTCCTTTGTAAGCTAAGTGCTCAAGCATAGGGATGATCGAGTCCGCGCCTTCGACAGAAAACCGCTTCATGCCGACAAAACGGGTATGAAGGAATTTTTCCAAGCTTTCTGTTCGGGCAACCTGTTCAAAAAAGCGTTTTTTGTCTTCCGCAGATGGGTTGAACGCCGGTGAGCCAGCTTCCATTTCTTTTTCAAACCAGTCCCGGACATCAGGTGGACACTCGGCGACCTGTACGGTGATCTTGCGGCAATAGGTTTTGTCCAAGAATGACAGAATGTCTTGAAGGGTTTCGATATTGGGGCCAAGCAGTTGGCCGACTTGAAACTTTGTGTTCAGGTCTTTGTCGCTTAAATCGAAGTTTGAAAGCTCGAGCACGGCGGCTGAACGATCGGCGAGATCCAAAGGATCCAGGTCGGCTTTTAAGTGACCGTACTCGCGATAGGCGCGAATCAGTTGGTAGACGCTTAATTCTTTTGAAGACAATTCGCCAGATGAACTTGGTGAGTTCATGCCGAATTCCATTCCTTCAAAAAAACGTCGCCACTCAATTTCCACGGATTCGGGATCTTGCTGGTAGGTTTGATAAAGTTGATCGATGTATTCTAGGTTGGCGCGGTTCGCATAGGACACGTTTTGCAACGAAATTTCCTTTGTTGGGTTCCAAAATTGATAATGCCCTTAAAATATAGCAATAGATGGGCCCGATGTCGTCGACAAACTGAGCCGGATTCAATGGATGTTTGACCCTAAGCCAAAAGCCAAGGACGATAGGGTATGTCTTGGGATACCTTGGTCGATTTATTTGTTAGTCTGTGGAACTTTCGTCTTATTGCTGTCGATGGTAAGGCCATCACCTTAGGGAAACTTGCCTTAGGTGTGTTTTTGCTATTCGTGGCCCACTACTTGGCTAACCGAATTGCAAAAACCTTTGAAAAACGTATATTAGATCGCCTAGAAATTGAGCAAAGCCTAAAGGCCTCGCTGTCCAAGATCAGTTTTTATTTCCTTTTCGTCTTAATGACGGTGTTCGTACTGCACCTGATCAATGTTCCTGTGACTGTTTTCACGGTCTTCGGGGGAGCACTAGCCATCGGGGTCGGTTTTGGATCACAAAATATCGTAAACAACTTCATTTCGGGCTTAATTATTATGATTGAGCGCCCGGTGAACGTCGGGGATCTTGTCGAAGTTGATACATTACGCGGTGTTGTGGAGGAAATCGGAGCGCGTAGTACCAAAATCAAAGCTTTGGACAACACGCATTATGTCGTTCCGAACAGTGCCTTTCTCGAAAAGAATGTTCTTAACTGGACATTGTCGGACGATATCGTCCGGTCAAAAGTCTCGGTAGGGATTGCTTATGGAGCAGACACGCATCTTGCTGAAAAGCTGCTTGTAGATATTGCTAAAAAGCAGGGTGAAGTCCTTTCACAGCCCGAACCCTTGGTGATTTTTTCGGCCTTCGGCGATAACTCACTTAATTTTGACTTGTACTATTGGTCACGAATGCGGAGCTTTATGCAGCTGCAGCGTCTTGCCAGTCGAATTCGCTTCGAGATTGATGATGCTTTTAGACAACATAATGTTGTTATTGCCTTCCCGCAACGCGATATCCATATTGATACCAGCTCGCCGATCGATGTTCGACTGCATCAAGGGCCGCCCAATTAAGATTGACCCCTTTGCTTTAATCAAGGACCTTTAAATTCATGCAAGATTATGGATTTTACAGACAACATCTTGAGGGTGTTAGCCGAAGCTTTGCTTTTTGCATCGACGAACTAGATGGTGAATTCCGTCGCTGGGTGGCTTCAAGTTACTTAATTTGCCGCGTATTGGACACGATCGAAGATGCCAATTGGTCAGATGTCTCTAACCAGCTGAAGGCCTTTACTGACTTTGAGGCTCTCCTGTTTGGGGAAAACCTCGATATACAGACTTGGTCAAAATTGTTTCCCGCCGATCTACCTGAGGCTGAAAAGGCCTTGTTGGACGACGCGGGCCCCTTGTTTAAAGACTTTTCTCAGTTTTCCGCGGGCTCGGTGGAAGCGATCCGGCCTCTGGTTCGAAGTATGCATCGTGGGATGCAAGATTTTGTGAAGGCCAGCTACCCTCGTGGGATTCGTTTGTCGACGACGCGTGAAGTGAACGAGTACTGCTTTTTCGTCGCTGGAGTCGTAGGTGAGATCCTGACCAATCTTGTGTCGGTTCGTTCGGACAACAACCTTCAGTTGGACCTTGAGCAGGCTTATCATTTCGGATTGTTTTTGCAGAAGGTGAACCTTTTAAAGGATCAATCTAAAGATGAAATCGAAGGTCGGTTTTTTATTCCGGACCGACAAGAGGTCTTTGATAGCTTGAATGTGAATGCCGTCCAAGCGTTTGCTTACATTCGTAGTATTCCAGATTCAATGAAAGACTTTCGCCTATTTTGTTCGTGGTCTTACTTTTTAGGGATGGCTAGTTTGCTTTTATTTCAACATGGCCCTTCGGCACCGAACAAATTGGATCGGGCTGAAACAGAAAGTCTGATCAGTGAATTGCGGGATCGAAATGAAAACGTCGAGCAACTGGAAGACGCCTATCGCTTTGCCATGGAGCAAATCGGCTTTTCGCTGCAGCCGAATATGGACCTATCTATGGCTGGAAATTTAGGTATGTCAGATATCTTCGACTACGCCTATCGGGGGCGTTTAGATAAGGATCAGATCCGTGACCTTGTGAATCAGGGGACCTTTAAAAACCTAAAAAAAAGTCCTGAAGCTGTAAGCCGCCCGCGGGCATCCGGCCCAATGATGGAATCATAGACGACTGGCATGCTAGATTCACTGTTTCAACTTGATTTGTCCCTGTTTCATCTGATGAACGGGGTTTTGACCACGGCCTTTTTGGATCGCTGGATGGGTGATTTTACCGATTTGCACAAAGTCGGCTTGGTCACTCAGTTACCCATGATTATTGGGGTCCTATACTGGGTTTACAGGCAGCGTGTCCGCGCCTTAAAAGTCTTGTTGTTGGCCGGTTTGTCGATTGGGTTGACGGACTTGGTTTCTTATCACGGTATCAAGCGGATGGTGAAGCGGCCAAGACCACACCATCGGGTCGAGTGGCAGTCCCAGGTAAAGGTCGATTACGGGCCGAAAAGCCCCAGCTTTCCGTCAAATCATGCGGCGAACTCGATGGCTCTAATGAATACCCTGGCCTTAGTTTATCCAGCTAGCCGGGTGCTTTTTTACACTTACACGGGATTGATCGGTTACTCGCGTGTTTACGTCGGAGTTCACTTTCCGTCGGACGTTGTTGCTGGCTGGATCCTTGGCTTTTTATTATCTTACCTGTTGTTTCGGCTGATCGGCCCCAAGCTTGGACTGTCGCCTAGAACGCGGCAGTAAGGGCCTATAGGTACTTCGGGCCGTAGGTCACAAGTAGGTAGACTCCGAAAAAGAAGAACAGGGATGTGAAAACAATCTGTGCCACAGAGCCTTTAATAAGCAGGCTTTTTTTCGGATTCGACGGCTTATAGAAGACCTTCACTCGTCCAGCGGCATCTTTCTGAATTCCCTGAAGCTGTTTGTTTAAAATCGCACGAGCGTTGTGCGTCGCCACGATCACCATCGCACTCACTCGAGTTCCCTCGTATTGAACGCCGTTCACCTGGTAGCTGTACAAGGCTTTTGAAGTGTATTGCTGCTCGCTTAAAGAGTTATCCGGCATGATCAACTTGGCTTCAGCCTTATGTAGTGTGCCCCAAACAAAGGGCCACTGGCTTACTAGGTATTGCTTAAAAAACGAATACCCGGCCACCAAAACGCAGTACAAGCCGACACATACGAAGACGGCCACCCGCTCACCATTTTGAAGATCCACCAAAAACTGATCAAACATACCCAATCATGCCCCAATAGACCCATCCCTCGTAGTCTAGGATTAAAGTTCTTACGTTGCAAATTTGGGGTCGTGGTTGTTAAGCGGGGCCTCGGTCAAGCGTGACGCGCTCGCCGCAGGCGATGACCGACTGAGCCCATGGAAGGGCGTGCCCTGGTTAAGAACCACGACCCCAAAATTTGCAAACGCACGATTTTAAAAAGAAGGGAAGGCTCTACCCCCTTAACCACCGATGCAGCCCCTCAAGCCGTTTCAAGGTCTTCGGGTTTGTCTGAGATCGCTTCCAATTTCCTGCGACTGACTTGTTGGCTTCAGCCATGGTGGGGTAGATGTGTATGGTGCCAAGAATACTGTTTAAGCCAAAGCCATGCTTCATTGCCGCGATGAATTCGACGATCATGTCGCTGGCATGATGGGAAACGATTGTCGCCCCAATAATCCTATCCGTACCTGGCTCGGTCAGTACTTTAACGATCCCATCAGCCTCTTCTTCGGCGATGGCTCGATCCAGGTCATCGACGCCGTAGGTGGTTAGGTCGTAGGCGACGCCTTTTTCTTTTGCGGTTTTTTCGGTAAGGCCTACTGTAGCGACTTCCGGGTCTGTGTATGTGGCCCAGGGGATGACATCATAGTTTACCTTAAAGGCTTTTGTGAAAGGGATGTTCTTTGTCAGAAAGCCAAAAAGTCCGTTTACAGCGGCATAGTAGGCCTGGTGAGAGGCGGTGTGGGTGAACTGGTAGGGGCCAGCGACATCGCCACAAACGTAGATGTTTGGATAGTTGGTTGCCAGGTAATCGTCCGCTTTAATTGTGCCCTGTTTGGTGAGCTCGATATCTAGGTTTTCAAGTCCAAAACCTTTGGTGTTGGCGCGTCTTCCAAGAGCCAAAAGAACTTCATCAAATTCAATACGAGTTTCGCCCTTGTCCGTTTCTGCGATTAAGTATTTTTGTTCGCCGTCTTTACCGAAGGATTTTAGGGTGTGATTTGTTAGTAACTCGACGCCTTCGTTTTTAAACCGCTTCATGATGATATCGCTGACGTCGTCATCTTCGCGACCCATGATGCGAGGGCCGCGTTCGATGATAGTGACCTTCGAGCCTAGGCGTTGAAAGGCCTGGGCCAACTCGGCTCCGATGGGGCCACCACCTAAAACAACCAAATGTTTCGGTTGTGTGCGTATGTTCCAGATGTTTTCCGAATGTTTGGCATCGACCAAGTTGATCCCTTCAACGTCTGGTATGAAGGGTCTTGCGCCCGTGGCAATAACAATAGCTTTGGTGGTAAAGGTTTTGCCGTTGACTTCGACTTCGTAGGGGGACTTGATCATCGCGCCGCCTTGAAAGCACTCGACACCCAGGTCGGTGTATCTTTCAACCGAATCATGAGGTTCGATTTCTTTGATAACGCGTTGGACCCGCTCCATGACTTCTGCAAAGTCGAATTCGATTTTAGCCGACTTGAAGCCGAACTCTTTTGCGCGGTTCGCGTAGTGCATTATCTTAGCGGACCGAATCAAAGCTTTTGAGGGCACGCATCCGTAGTTTAAACAGTCGCCGCCCATTTTGTTTTTTTCAATCAAAGCGACTTTTGCTTTAACAGCAGCCGCGATATAGGCGGTCACGAGTCCAGCTGAGCCTGCCCCGATAACGATCAAGTTGTAGTCGAAGGATTTAGGTTTTTTGAACTGGCTCATGTTAAGGGCTCCTTATTCGTGCGTAGAATTCCAATCAGTTTTTTTGCGGCGATTGGGAAAAGCCCCAAAGCAGCAAAGGAAGCGATCAGCTCTGGGGAAACGATTCCTGAAAGCGAATCGATCTGTGCCAGTTGAGTTCCGGCGTTAACGTAAACAAGAGTCCCTGCAAGCATCCCGACCTGGCTGACCAAATAGAAAGTACTGGTTTTCAGAGGCGTTAAGCCGGTGATGAGGTTGATCATGAAAAAGGGGAAGACGGGGAGTAGCCGCATACTAAATAGGTAAAAGCCACCTTCTTTTTTGAAGCCCTCGTTGAAGGTCTTCAGTGAAGATCCGAACCGATCTTGGACATAGTCGCGAAACAGGTATCGGGCCGATAAAAAGGCCAGGGTGGCGCCGATAGAGCTGGCGAAAGAGACCAGCAAGGTTCCGATGGCCAGTCCGAAGAGCGCACCAGCAGCAAGTGTCAGGATGGCCGCGCCGGGCACGGATAGGGCCGTGACAGCAACATAGACTAAAAAGAACAGCCCCAAAGTAAGGCTTGGGTTGGACTGATAGTAGGCCTGAAAATCGGCCTGTGAGTCCTTCAAGTACTGAAAGCTAAGGTACTGGTGAACGTCAAAGTAAAAGAAGGCTGCGGTCAGGCCAGCCAGTAGGACGACGAGCAGGATTTTGCCTGGGGCTAGGCCTGATTTATTCGGGTTCGACATTCAATTCCCTTTCATTTGGAGTGCGAGGGCTATTGAGGTTTCGCCCTTACCCATAGGTACGTTGGAGAATGCCCAAATGTTTTACGAAATTAAGACGGCCTCGTTGTTTCTTTATAAAAATCGTAAAAATTGAGACATTCATTGCACTTATGACAGCCTAAGGCTACAGAACCAATAGTCCACAGGCAAAGTCAGCTCTGTTATGACATGATGGGGCGACATCGATTGTAGTGCTCTTGGTTGGATCCCCCTAGGACGGAGGAGGTTTTATGAAACCAAAAACGATGAATCCTAAAGTGGCGAAAGACGCAGCTGATACTTCAGTGAATCCGTCTTCGAAACAGTCTATGCCGGACGTTTCTGAAGAGGTTCTATCGCCCGTACGCGGAACCATTGATCGCGTCGGGATGAGCGGTATAGAGCTTCCTATTTTTGTGAAATCCTCGGACGGATCGCGGTTTCGTGTTCCGGCTAAAGTGGAAGCTTTCGTGAGCTTGGATCGCCCTAATGCCAAAGGGATCCATATGTCGCGTTTATACAATGTGGCCAAAGCCTTACTGGACGCCGAGCCTTTAAGTTTCGAAGTTATTAAAAGTATGTTGCTTCAGTTTGTCGATTCGCAGGCTGGCTTAAGTCAGACCAGTCAGGTCAAAATTAATTTTGAGCTTCCTGTCGAACGTAAGGCCTTGATGAGCGATCGGGTCGGTTGGAGACAATACCCGGTCGAAATCAAAGGAACCTACCGGTTTGGTGGTTTTACTTTAGAAGTTGGCGGTAAAGTGCTTTATTCAAGTACTTGTCCCTGTTCGGCGGCTTTGTCTCGTCAGTTGATCGCGCAAAAATTTGAAGATGACTTTATGGACCCGGACCAGGTCAGCCGTGAAAGCGTCCTTGAATGGTTATCTAAAGAGTCCTCGTTCGTGGCGACACCGCATGCTCAAAGAAGCCAGGCACACTTTAAGTTGAAGTTAAGCCCTCAGGCTCAAGAGCTTGATTTAGTTAAGATAATCGACGGCATCGAACGTGCTCTTGGAACGCCTGTCCAGGCGGCCGTGAAGCGCCAAGACGAGCAGGAGTTTGCTCGTCGCAACGGAACTCAGTTGATGTTCTGCGAGGATGCGGGTCGTAAATTGAAGGCTCACCTGAACCAGCTTTCAGAGGTTGAAGACTTTTGGGCTCGGTTGGAGCACTGGGAAAGCCTCCACCCGCACGATGCGGTCGCTGAGATCAGCAAGGGACTCCCAGAGGGTTATTGATTCTCGTTTTCATTTCACTAGACAGGGCCCTGGCGATCGGTTAGGGTCTATGCATGAAGACACCGCAGCCCGACCTGATTCGAGGTCAACAGAATCCTCAAGAAGAACTGATTAAGCGTGAACCGCTTGGACCAGCCGAATACAAGAACATCATTCGTGATATGGGTCTCAAAGTGACACAGCAGCGGATGGCTATTTTAGCGTCGCTGGCAAAGGGTCGTCAGCATGTGACGGCTCAAGAAGTCTATGAGGGGATTCATGAAGAGCACCCGGAAATCGGGTTCGCGACTGTTTACCGCTTCTTGCGCCGGCTGTCTGAAAGTGGGTATGTGACTGAGCTTCGTATGGGTGGGATGCCTGCGCGTTACGAGCTGACACCGAAACACCATCACGATCATTTGACCTGCATTTCCTGTGGCAAGATTGTCGAGTTTGAAAACCAGGATATCGAGCGCCTTCAAGAAAGCGTGTCTCGTGAAAATGGCTTTAAGCTGACCCATCATGTTCTTGAACTTTACGGGTATTGCAGCGACTGCCAGTAGTCCTAGGGTGGGTGTCTAAAAAGGCTGTCTCGATGAAAATTGTAGATATCCTTCGTCCGCACTTGCTAGTAAGTTGTCAGTGATGTCAGACAGCACTTTATCGACCACACCAATTTCTAATTTGAATCTTGAATACCGTGCCCCCGAGTTTGACGGGATCCGCGTGCGCGGCGCGCGCGAGCATAACTTAAAGGGTGTGGACGTGGATATCCCACGTGACAAGATTACGGTGATCACAGGACTTAGCGGAAGCGGAAAGTCCTCCTTGGCATTTGATACCATCTACGCGGAGGGGCAGCGCCG
>NYZX01000133.1 GCA_002686065.1 Pseudobdellovibrionaceae bacterium
CGGACGCGGGCGCGGTGCCGGAGCCGGGTTCATCGGACGCGGGCGCGGTGCCGGAGCCGGGTTCATCGGGCGTGGGCGAGGTGCCGGGGCCGGATTCATCGGACGCGGGCGCGGTGCCGGAGCCGGATTCATCGGACGAGGGCGCGGTGCCGGGCGCGGATTCATCGGACGTGGTCCGGGCCGAGGACCTGGACGTGGCGTCATTGGACGCGGCCGAGGAGCAGGACTCATGGGGCGCATCGGACGCGGCAAAGGCCGTGGACGCATCGGCGATGACGGACGACGATAAACCTCACAACGACGATTCCGTGGTGACCACCGACTGCCCGGGCCGCATCGTGGTACATGGTTTCTTGTGACACAGCGATTAACTCGCGAATCCCACGAGGAACCAACTCCACAACGACGATAGCGGCTTCGCGAAACACAGCGATTCGCTCGAGGATCCCAAACATCACTGCCACAATAACGGCGACGACTGTTATTCACACAACGATTCCGAGACGGACTCCAGTAGCGTCCAACACCACAGTAGCGGGTATTCGAAACACATCGTCGAAGCGCATAACTAAAGTGGGATCCGATTCCACACTGTCGATGGTAGGAATCACGCACACAGCGATTCGCAATATGGCTATAGTATTCGCCATAACCACAACGGAAATAGGTCCGAACACACCGGTTAAAAAACGCGTCATATCGATAATTCCACGGGCATCGTGGGTAACCGACAACGACACAACGGTTTAACCAGTGATCATAATAGGAGTTGTATCCACAGCGCTGGCTACGGTCATAGTCTAAACAACGGTCCGAGACAGGATCGTAGTACTGACTCGCTGGACAGGTATCTAATCGTGATTGCACACAATATCCCAATGTCCCATCGAAGTAATAACCCGGAGGACACTGATATTGATCGTCAGCACCTTCCTCAACGACGTTTAAACGAAACTGTCGGTAATTCACATGATCGTTTTCATCAGATAAAACGATCACCATATCAAACAGCCCAATCTCATCGATTTTCCCTGAAAGCTCAACCTCGTTGCGACTGCGTAGCTCATTAAAACGAACCGAATCAGGCATCGACGTACTAGCAACCTCAGCTTTCCAAGATAGACGTTGGTGCCGCTCGACTTCAATGGTTCGATCAAAGCTATGACTTTGCTCGACTTCTTCTAAAAGCGAATCGGTCTTGAAACGAGGATATACCATCGACTCGTTGTCAGACGCCGCTAAGCAGACCTCTTCAATCCCCTGTTTTCCTGAGTCACCGATTCTCGCTTGAACGGTAAAACACCATTGCCCAGTGAACTCTGGAGTTCCAAAAAGGGCCGCCTGCCCCGTACGACTATCTTCAAGTTCCACGCCCGCAGGCAGTGAAGCAAACACGACGTCCCAACGGACCTGTTCGTCCGTGTCAGCCTCCAAGTTCAGTTCAAGCTCGAAGTATTCGCCATATTTTACAAGCGCACCCTCGACGTCATAACTGATTTCAAGTCGTTGATCGTTTGAGTCGTGTTGCGCCTGCACAGCTGGCGACAACAGACATAATGATGCGAGCATCGACAGACCCAATTGCCGAAGACGCCGAAAACAAATTGGTTCTTCCAATTTTCCCCTCCCCCTAATTTCGTGTGGTCAAAGTGATTCCGTTTTTGTAATCCCGCCCTTTGTATTGCAGCGGTCGCGCCAACGACCTGACAAAATGCGTTAACACTCAAATGAAAATCACATAGGACTGACTAGGACGATGGTAGGTTTCCGGATCCACAACAGGTGTCACTCAGGCCCCGATGGATTATTCTGACACCATATGAATCTTGCATCTGCTGCCGCCGGCTTTATCCTTTTACTCTACGGAACACTGTGTCACTCACAAGAAACACGGGTTCGCGACGGGCAACTCGACGTTTCAGCAGACCTATCTTACTACTCAAGTTCGCAAAACTTTGATGCGAACGAAGGTGCTTTCGAGGCCTTGGATGCTGGCCATTCTTACTCCGAATGGCTCTTGAATTCACAGTTGGACTACGGGTGGACAGATCGCCTGTCGACCGCTGCAGGACTTAACATTGTTCATGCGACAGCGGACGATCCCAACTTTACCCGATCAAATAGTCAGGTCCGAGATATCTATGGAGTTCTGAAATACAGAGCCTTCAGCAAACCCTTCCAAGTTTATTTGAAAACAAAAGCCCTGATTCCTTTGTTCACTGTTGATAGCAATAGTGATGAAGTTATTCTTGGCGACGGAGCCATAGAAGCTGAGCCATCTGTCCTAGTTCAATGGCCCGTTCGATCTTTTGTCCCTTACGCTGAGATTGGCTATCGCTACCGAGACCAGGGGCTTGCAACCTTGCTGACCTACCAAGCCGGCCTGCTCTACCGCTCCCGCCCATTGTGGATCAAAGCCTTTGCTACAGGATTCGACACATTATCCGCAGACCAGTACACCAACAGCCCAGGACAAAGAAACCTCGTACTAGACCGAGTCAATGCCGGCAGCCTAAGACATTACTCCGTCGACCCAAGTGTTCTCGACGCGGGCGTACAGCTTGGCATCGATCTCAATAAACAGTTTCTTTTATTAGTTGGCTATCAAACCGCTTTGAACGGATCGAACTATTCAAAGGGAGACACCTTTACCATAGGTATCGACATTCAACGCGCGATGTACTCTCGCCCCAGCAAGAAGTCTAAAGTTCGCCGCCATCGCAGAACAAGTCGCGAAACCTTCGAGCCAGATGAGTCTCAAATTGATGAAACTCTTTTCGAACCAGACCCCATCCAAGAGCCAAGCCCCGAATCCAACAAATTGAATCGTCGTCTGAAACAAATCGAAAAAGAATTGGAAGACTCCCAATTCTAAGTCTGAATTAAAAAATTTTATTTTTTTCTAAAAGCGCTAACCCAAAAAATCGCCGGGCTGGTCATAGCTAACAAGTGGCTATCCCCTCTGCCACTGTGGTTTCGTTTCCCGGCGCCATATAAGACTGACTTATATGGCGCCCAATTTCCCAAGGCTAGTTCAACGAACTTTGGTCTACCGGACTTTTAAATAGACTTTTAAGAACTTCTTTATTCACTTCAACAAAGCTCGGCGCTTGCTCTTGCCATGGCTCCTGCGTTGCAAACGTCACCATGTCCCAAGCTGTCCAGTCGATATCCACGCTGACATAAAGGGTATTCACAGACGGTTCGTACTTCACCGCGACATTTCCATCGAACGGAACCCATTGGCTGTCTTTGTCGACTTCCACCGCGAAGGGTCTTCCAGATTTATCGGCTTCAGTCACGTTGGCCAAAGACAATGGAACCAAAATGTCCTGATTAGCGTCGACAACCTGGCTCTTTGAATAAAAGAAGGCTCCAAGGTGACCATATCGTGCCAAAGATGTTGGGAAGGCCAATAGATGAAGTGGGTAGACCAATAGCTCTTGCCGAGATAAGGCTTCAACGTAGTTTCCAAGGCCAATGATTCGTCGGCGTCGCAACTTGATGGCGTCATGAAGCTGCTTAGAAAGTCTGTTCAGTTGAAACCGATCAACAGCCAACCGGTCCGAAAGCTTGCTGGTCGTCTCGTTGGAGTTTTCACGTAGACCTTGCTGAAAGACCCTTAGGCGTTGCGAGTATTCTTGGGCCTGTTCGATAGCATGGCCCGCATCTGTAAAATGAAAGACCTCTTCAAGAACAGGTTTCATTCCATGATAAGGGTTCACCTTTCCATCTCGAACCTGATAGGGAACCTCTGCCACGCCTTGGACGGCTGGCCCCTCCAAAAATAGAGTCACCATTTCGATAACAGGAACCCATCTTGGAAATTGAATCAAAAACTGAAGTTCTTTTCGAACAAAGGAATCCACCTCGATGACGGGCAAACCGAAAAAGTCATTCGTCAATTTCGAGTAAACTTCCACAGCTTCTTGGTAACGTTCTAGATTTTCCTCGTCGAGCCAGTACCCTGGAGGCGTCGAAGCCGTTGTCGCTTCAGCTAAAACGTCCATTTGATTAAGATCTGTAGCAGCGCCATCCATGAATCTCAAAACATGGGCCGTCCGAACAATCTTATTGGCGATTTCGCTCTTCAAAAACGAGTCACTTGAATAGCTCGTCGAACCGATACCTAAAACAAACATAAAAACAGCGAAATTACGCATAGGGCACCTCTATATATAAACCGAGGTTTTAACACTCTATGACAGCGGTGCCGCTTTCCAATGGACAGTTTGTACGATTTTCCGGCGGCCCCCGATGGATACCAGGAAATAAATTCGAGTCTGTCGAAACAATCGACACAAAAAAAGGGAGCCTTAAGACTCCCCTTTTAGGTCATAAATTGAATCAGCAATCTAGCTTAAAGACTTTTCGATACTTTGACTGACTCGACGTCGAATTTCTTCTTCGTGGTCCGCACGAGCCGTCACCGGCGCCGCATCTGTAGCAGGCTTAGCCTCGGCCTGAGCACTGGCAAAGTCCATTTGAGGCATCTGTGGGTCCGGCATCACTTGGCGCCCCTGCTCGATCATTGTCATGTGGGACTGAATCAAGGCACGAAGGTTGTTTTCGTACTGCATACGAACCTTTTTTAGATCTGTAATATCCGAATAAATACGCTTCAATGAATCCCGAGCGTCTTTGACGATCATATCAGCCTTCTGTTGAGCATCCTGAGTGATCAATCGGGCCTCACGTTCAGCGTCCGTTTGAATTTTCTCAGACATCTTTGTTGCCGTCGTAATGGTATTCTTAAGAAGCTCATCGCGCTCGCGGTACTCATGAACCATGAGCTCTTTTTCACGAACAGCCTCTTTCAGCTGATTTCTCTCGCGAATCAGGTTTTCCATTTCATCCGAGATGTTACGAAGGTAGTCCATCACTTCGGTGGGATCAAAACCCATCATCTTCCGGTTGAAGGTCTTATGTGCGATATCAATTGGCGCAATTTTCATGATTTTCCCCGTCCTCGTCCTTTTAGCGGTCATCTCAACTAATTAGACACCTATTTAAGGGTAGCGGTTAGCCCAAATGGAATCAACGAAAGCCACAAAATCAAAGATATAGAATCGATCCCTGGACCATCGTCTAGGGATCAGCCAGCTCTGAAATAACTGCAGAACGGCCAATCCCAACCCCAACCAGCCCCCTGTTCATGATACCTATAAGCCTATGCGTAAATTGATTATGGCCCTATTCGCCATTCTAATGGTCAGCCCCCACCTTTATGCTGACGCNGGGACCTACCCNNTCATGTTCGTCGCTGCGAACGGGTCAACCATCCANTTNAAGGTTCTTGTCGACGACGAGGNCCTAAAAGANTATCGCTTGGTTGGTTCAGACGGACTCACCCTGTTCTATCCGACACGCAACGACAGTTTCCCGCTACGAACGAAGAACTACACCCGAACGCTTGTCCACCTCACGTTTTCAGATTTGGACTTCGCCCGTGTTTTTAAACAAACCCAAAACACCTTCAGTTTCCAGGTGATCAACAGAGGTACCGGCCAACTGATTGACCAACGCCAGGTCAGCACCCTTGACTTGAACGACCCTCACTTGCGTTTTGGCGTCACCTCTTGCCTTTCAGACAGCCATGAATTTGAAGACATTGCTTCAGAAATGTGGGAGTCCATTTACTCGAGTGATATCGATTTTCTAACGATCCTAGATGATCACGTCTATGTTGATTCCTACGACCGATTCTCAAGAAGCTATGCAAGAAACTCGATCACCGAGATGGACATCTTAGACCGCTACATCGAGGCTACAGAGGCAAACCCCGGTTTTCGCCACCCGCGCCTTATTCCGATTCTTTCCTCTTTTGGTGACCACGACACGGGTAAAAACGATGCAACCAGCTCGGCGCCCCACATGGCCTACGCACGAACCATCTTTAAAAGCTTTTATTTTCCAACTGACTTTCAAATGCCCGAATACCAAGCCGGCCCCGGCGCCTCATACGCGGTCGATATCGCGGGAAAGAATTTTGTCTTCCTGGACTCTAGAAGTTTTCGGCAACCCCACAAAAGCGTTCAGCCCAATGCTCACTTGGGCGAAGGCCAAACCAACTGGGTTCAATCCCTATTGGAGAACGACCCGAATCGCGAAACCTATTTTTTCAAGGGCGATCAGTTTAGCCCGGACTGGTACAACAAAGAGTCCTGGGCCTACAACCACCCATCTGATTTCGAAGACTTTCTAGAAATGTTAGGTGACTACGGAATCAGTCCCCGCTTTTTTTCCGGCGACATTCATCACGCTGAAGCCGTTCCATTACCTAAAGACCATAGGCAACTTTTAGGCAAAGCAGCACACGAAGTCTCAGCCGGCGCCTTGTATTCGATTAAAAATCCGCTTCGGTTTTTAAAAGGCTATAGCCAACGAAGCTCTGGGACACATGAATACAATTTTGTACGAGTTGAACCCGATGGGAACGCCTTAAATATTCAAGCTATCGGTCAGAACAGTGAAATTCTATTTTCAGATACACTGCCAAAAGTGAAACGGGTCCGACGACAGAAAAACCTCTGCCGTCGATTGTTTCGATCGTTTTAGGATTTTCCTAACTCACGATCTCGCATAACCGCCTTTTCAAAAGAGATACGCAGCGCCCGCTCGATCTCGAGCTCTCGAATGGAAGTCAGGCCGGCATAAGTGACACCTTTTTTCGAAACAACTTGATTCTGCAATTCTTCTAAGTGGCTCTCAGGCGCGCTAGCAGCCAGCTTTGAGGCACCTTCAAAAGTGCGCACAACCATTTCACGTGCAACAGCAGGGTCGACCCCGTGTCCCTCGATCCAATCCTGCCAGTACATCATCAGCTCGAAGATAAACCCAATGCCACTGCTAGCCGCAACAGTTAAAGCTTCGAACTCTTCTCCTTCTTCCGCATGAACAACCATGCCTAAAGGCTGAAGCATTGACTCGATGAGGTCACTGAGACCGGCATCGGGACGAAATAGGCAGTACCCGGTGACGCCCTGGCCAACCTTCGACGGCGTATTTGGCATCACCCGAACGATGTTTCGCACTTGTGGTAAAACTTTTTTCAGAGCTCCGGTGCGAATTCCGGCCGCAAGACTCATGACGATATGATCCTCGTTAAAGCTGGATGCAATGGGCTCGACAGCGTCATACAAATCCTGTGGCTTCATCGCAAGAACAACCAAACTTGAATTTTCAATGACCTCTTCGTTGCTTTGGCAAATGTTAACTTTGTAGCCTTCCAGCTTCTTCAATTTTCCTGGGCTACGATTACTGGCAAAAATATTTTCGCCAGGAATCAATCCGCTTTCTACCAGTCCGGTCAATACGGCTCGAGCCATGTTACCGACTCCGATAAACCCGATTTTCGTTTTCTTTAATAGGACTTGTTCTGTCATGAAAGGCCTTCTTTGCGGCTGTTGACTAGGGTTCAAAGTATTCAAGTGTAACATGTTTTCCCCTTTCGGTGGAAGTGTTCGTTCGGGTTGCGGCATCCACCTAGATGGTGCCGTGAATATTCTACTCGTAACCTGGACGCGGCCCCATTAAAGCCGTGCCGACACGGATGATCGTTGCTCCTTCCTGAATGGCCACGGGGAAATCTCCAGACGTCCCCATCGACAGATGCTTTAAGCTGTGTGACGTTTCACTTCGTCGCTTTTGTAATTCATTGCGCAAATCCGATAGGCGTCGAAAATCACGACGCACCTCTTCGGGATCTTCGACCAATGGGGGCATAGCCATCAGTCCTTCGATACGAATATTCGGCAAGCCTTCCACAAGACGAAACTGATCAACCAATTCGTTCGCAGCAAACCCACCTTTACTGTCTTCCATCGACGTATTCACCTGCAACAAAACAGACTGCACCACATTCGATTGAACCGAACGGGCAGAAATCTTTTCAAGTAGATCGACTCGGTCTACCGAGTGAATCAGTTGCACGCGACCGACCAAACTTTTGATTTTTTTAGACTGCAAGCGACCAATAAAGTGCCAATGGATCTTTTGTCCCTGAAATGCCAACTGCTTTTCCTCCAATTCTTGAAGGTAGTTTTCAGCAAAATGGTTCAACCCCAAGCTCAGGGCCTGTTTCATCGCCTCGATACTTTGACGTTTGGTGACGGGTAAAAGTAAAATGTCGTCGAAACTTCTGTTGGCACGTGCGCAAGCGTCCCGCACTTGGTTATTCAGCGATGCTAGTCTTTCGGAGATTCCATCCATGCCGCTCGATAAACCGATCTAGGTCTTCCATAGGTAACCCAACTACATTGGACCAAGAGCCAGAGGTTCTCGCAACGAGTTTTCCACCCTGCCCCTGAATTCCATAAGCTCCGGCCTTGTCCATCGGCTCACCTGTATCTATGTAGTCCCATATGTTCTGGTCCGACAGCTCGTGGAACCAGACTTTGGTCTCTGAATAAAAACTATGATGGACAGATTTAACCGAGTCATAAAGGCAAACAGCGGTGATCACCGAGTGTTCATTTCCGGAAAGTTGACGCAAAAAATCGAAAGCTTGGTCCTTGGTCTTGGGCTTTCCAAGTGCTTGATCCTTGTACACCACCATCGTGTCCCCACTAAGCACTAAAAAACTCCCTGATTCCGGAAGTTTACCCGAGTCCACATAGGCCACTGACTTTTGTCTAGCCACCCCCTGGATAGCTTCTGTCATCTTCAAGTTTTCATCAATAATTTCCGATACTTTCACTGGATCCACAGCGAAGTCATAACCGGCTTCCTGTAGAAGTTTTTTACGACGTGGTGAGGATGAATTGAGTATCAGCTCGAACATACCTTGGTTAGATCACAAAAAGGCAGAAAATGCTAAATTTTGATTTGGTTTTATTATTCAGTGGGCTGTTCTTGATTGCACTTGCAATCTACCTGTTCACTCAGGCCTTGATTGCCGGCAACGCCGACGTCGATGCCCTTGCCTGGGCCAGCGGGGACGAGCCAACAAAATCAAAAAATGGATTTATCAATTTCTCGCGACCACTTGTTCACAACTTCGCACTCAGCCACGCTCAACGCATCAAAAGCGAAAACTACCGACGCAACGTCGAAAAGAAACTTTTAACGGCAGGACTCCACAACGAATTGAATGTCGACGAGTTTATCGGCTTGCAAGTCTTGTGGGGTATTTTGTTTCCCATTTTCTTCGCCGTATTGAACTTCGCCTTGGCACTGGGATTTTCATGGCCGATCATCGCCATCGCCGGAGTCATAGGCGCCTACTTCCCGCACCTTTACTGTAACCAAGAAAAGAAGGCTCGTTACTTGTCCGTGGTTTCCGACATGCCTTTTTTCATCGACCTATTGGCGCTATCAACCCAGGCCGGCGATGACTTCACGGGAGCCCTAAGTAAGATTGTACAAAAAGCCGAAGGCAGCGTCCTTGCCGACGAAATTGGTATTGTCTTGAAAGATATCAAACTTGGATCCAGCCGAAGTGATGCATTAAAAGCCCTATCAAGCCGCTTGGACATTCCCGAAGTCACCAGTTTTGTGGCGGTCGTTGTTGACGCCGACCAAACCGGAGCCTCTGTCGCAGGCGTATTGAAAGATCAATCCGAGCAAATGCGAATGGAACGATTTATGCGCGCTGAAAAAGCTGGCGCAGCGGCTTCACAAGCCATCCTTATGCCAATGATCTTCTTTATCCTGCCAGCCGTGTTTATCATGGTTTTCGGCCCTGTCATCCTCAACTTTGTTTACGGTGGAGGCTGATCATGAAGTTGATGAATGAAACCAAAAATCTCGAGCTAGCAAGTCACGTCGAACAGGCCCTTAGTTTCAAGCAACGCGCTCAGGGACTTCTTGGACGCCACGGCTTACCCGAGAAACACAGCCTGTGGATTCAATCATGCAATAGCATCCACACCTGGTTCATGAAGTTTTCAATTGATGCCATTTTTGTAGGAAAGGACCTTCGCGTTCGAAAAGTCTTTTTAAACCTAAAGCCTTGGGACCTCACCTTGCCTCGGATAGGTGCAGACTCTGTCTTTGAATTTCAATCCGGCCAGCTAAAGGGCCTTGTCGAAAAAGGAGATCAGCTCCGTGTGGTCCATTAAAGTTCTTAACGGTGTTAGTGCCGGACAGACATTCCCTCTTAAAAACGGTGAGAACACCATTGGTCGTTCTCAACAGGCTGATATTTGCCTTGCCGACAAAGGGGTTTCTAAGCGCCACGCATGCATTACCGTTGAAGGCTCAAAGTTGACTTTAAATGATCTAGGTAGCTCTAATGGGACCTTCGTCAATGGTATCTTGATTCAGTCTCAGCAAGTGTATCCAGAGGACAAACTGGCCTTTCACAGCACCTTGATTGCTATCGTACCAACCCGACCGGCACAACAAGGACTGATTCAGTTTCATAACCCAAATGCCATGCCACCGCCTCAGGCCATGAATGGATTTCCACCTCAACAGGCCTATGCCATGCAAGGCAATGCCGCTTTTGATCAAAATTTTCAACCACATGCCTCAATGGATGGTCAGCCACAAGCAGCTGACCAAGTCAAAGTCCACCAAGGTCTTCGTGGAGTTGTGGATCTTGTGCAAAACTATGTGGATAGCGTGGTTCTACCAGGTGTTTACAAACTGGCAGAGTGGTTCGAGTTCAAATGGGTGCTAGGTCTTTTCATCGCAGCCTTCATCTTATTTGTGACGTCGCTGTCCTCGGTACCGATGATGACCATTCTTCGAGAAAGTATCCAAAAGGAAAGTCAAAACCGAGCACTGACCATTGCGAAGTCGTTAGTTCGTATCAATGCTTCAAAAATTGATACACCAAGCACCCTCACTGTGGATGCCGCTTTACGTGAGCCTGGTGTCGATAAAGCTTTTATTATCTCAGAGCAATCCAGCGATTTCGGCAGTATTTTAGCGCCCGTCAGTCAACGAGGAAGCTATCCCGATGTGGACTTCATTGCCACAGCACGAAAGCTGGGGCGAGCTGCAGTTAAACAGGTCAACGACAGTTTGATCGTCGCCGTCGTCCCCATCGAGCAGTTCAACCCAGTGACCAATACGCAAGGGATTGTTGCTAGTGCCGTTGTCGTTTACAATATGGGTGTTCTTGCGGTGAACGACGAACGGACTCTATCTCTGTTTATTCAGACCTTCTTCATCGCATTGCTGATTGGGGCTGTTCTATTCTTCTTCTTATATAAACTCATTGATTGGCCTTATCGTAGCCTGAACAAGCAAATCGATGCCGCCCTCAACGATAAGTCATCGACTTTGGAAATCCGCTACGACTTTCCAGAGCTGCAAAAGCTGGTTTCTAATATCAACAGTGCTCTAAGCCGGATGTCTCAGGCCAGCGACGACTCGGAAATGGGCAGCAACATCGAGTTTGACCGATCACAAGAAATGGAAGCCTTGGTGCATCTATCGGCTNATCCCGCCATCGCAATCAAAGCCAATGATGAAAGCATTGCAGCCTTAAACCCCGATTTTGAAAACCGGACGGGTCTTTCCAGCAGCGAGCTTTTATACGGNGACCTTGAATCNATCACCGACAATGCACTTAAACTGAGCCTTCGGCATCTCATTGGTCAGGCGGCATCCAACCCCAGCCAGACGATTAGTGATCGCCTACCAATTTCCGGCATCGATTACGATATCACTTGTCAGGCGGTCTACGGGCAACAGGCCGTCGCCTACTACCTTGTCTACATTATGGATATTAATGACTACGAGGAGGGCCTTGGGTAATGGCGTCTAACCTCGCTGTCACACCAGATACAGGATACGATATGACGGTCATTGAAGGGCCGCATAAGGGACTTGTTTTTAAAATCATGAGTCTCCCCGTCCGTATTGGTCGCAGCCAGGACAACGAAATCGCACTTCCTCAAGATCCGAAGGTCAGTCGCAAACATGCGACGATCGAATACGACAAAGAAAGCATTGTCATCAAGGACGTCAGTGGAAGGCAGCGTCTTAGCGTCGACGGGCGCAGCACCCAAAAGACAACCTTGGGGAACGGCTCAGTGATCGACCTTGGGGATAGCAAGATCATTTTTAAGGTGGACCTTCCTCAAGCTATGGCGGCTCCAGGCTTACCACAACAGCCGGCTCTTACCCCTGTTCAAAATGACTCCGATATTGATTTTCAGACTTTTGCTCAGATCGACCTAGCCAGCCCGAAGGCTGCACCCGCCCAGGCATCACCTTTCCAACAGGCTTACCAGCCGCAAATGCCACCGCGACAAAGTCACTCGGGCGGCATGGACCCTGGACGCAAACGATTCTATATGATTGTTGGCTCCATCTTTGCGGTGATCATCGGCCTCGCCGTTATGAAAAAACCAGTAAAGAGCACAGACAAATTTGATATTACGACCGAAGAAGAAATCAATTCGAAGATCGAACTGATCGAAAAAGAGCGCGAAGCCTACGAAGAAGAAATCCGAAAGCGTCGAGTCCGACCATCCGCCTACCGGGACGCACAAGCGGCCTACATTCGAGGCTTTCGTGATTTTCAGGCCGGAAACTTTGAGCGGGCCATGGATCAGTTCCAAGCCTGTTTGTCGACTCTTCCTGAACACGTGCTATGTCGTCGCTACTATGCTTTATCACAAAGAAAGTTCAATGAACTGATCCAATACCACATGGTCCTGGGCCGACAGTACATGGAACAAAATCAATTTGATTCTTGCAAATCAGCATTTAGAAATGTCCTTGTCCTTATAAAAGACCGCAGCCAAACGCTGTACCAAGAAGCCGAGGCCAATTTTAAATACTGTCAATCACTATCACGGGAGCAATTCTAATGGCGAAGCTTCAAGTGATACTAAATAATGACATCATTCAAGAAATTGACTTGGTCCAAGACCAAGAATACATCGCTGGCCGTGGAAATGACGTTCAAATCCCTATGCAAGGGCAACGCGGAATCTCGCGCCAACACCTACGGTTTGCCTTCACCGAAAATCAGTGGCGTGTCGAATTAGTCGCTACCTACGGCGGAATCATCTTTGAAAACCAAAATCACGATATACTCGAGTTAGCCAAGACCATGGCTTTTGATGCTCCACCATATAAGTTTGTCTTTATCGCGGACGAAGCCGCAGAAATCGAACTGGACGAGGCCGAGCCCATCGAAGACGCACTACCTGTCGATTCAGTGGTTCGAGATGTTGAATCCGAAGAAGCTTTTGACCTTGCACCAGAGATCGACATGGAAGAGCAAATCGATGCTTCGCCATCTGTTTTTGACGACGAAAACACCGAGTCTGGGGGGCAGAAAACAGCTTTAATTGCCACATCACACTTGGTGCCCACCTTAAGNATTCAGTATCCGACGGGCGAAACCACAAAAACCGACCTGGAAGGACCGGGCCCATGGGTGGCTGGACGGGAGCCTGACTGTGACATCTACATTCGCAATCACCATGTCAGCCGACAGCACTTTCAAATTCAGAAAACCGGGAACGAGTTCTATCTTTTCGAGCTGGGTAGTTCGAACGGAACCTATGTCAACGGCGAGCTGACCCCTGTCGATGAAGCCCACCAAATTTTCAGTGGCAACCTGATCGAAATCAAAAAAGTTCGAATCACCTTTCAGATTCGAAGCCGTGACTTTGACAAAGAACTACAGAATGTGGCCCCTCAGCTTNTACAACCTGTTGACCTTCAACTTGATATGCCAAGCCCCTACCCACTGGGTCAATTGGAACCACANCAGGTTGTTGTTGTCGGCGCNAAAAAGCAGCAAGGGCTGCCAAAAAAGAAAAAGATCCTGTTTGCCTCTGTCGGTGCGCTGGTTTTATTAGCTGCACTCTTTGGGGGCGGTTCGAAAAAACCAAAGTCTGGGAAAGCCGACCTTGCCAGTAAGGAGCCGACCCTTAGTAAAGAACAGCGCGAGGCCATTGGTCACCATTTCGCCCTGGCACAGACTCATGTTCGAAACCAGAAATATGCTTCATGTTTAAACGAACTTGATAAAGTGCACGCCCTGACGCCTCAATACGAAAGCTCAAAACGCTTAGAAGCCCTTTGTAAAAACGGACTCGAGTCGAAAAAGTGGGAAGAGGAAAAACGTCGCCTTGCTGAAGAGCGCGCCCGAACAGAACAGGCGATCCAAGAAGTCGTGACACGTTGTCGGGCTAAACTTGATCGTTTCAAAAATGTAACGGAACTTAATTTGTGCCTAACCGAAGCCATTGAACTTGACCCAGAATGGCCCGACATCAGTGAGATGCGCATCTACCTGGAATCAAAAGAGGCTCAAAAAGAAGCCGCACGACAGAGGCGCCTCGCTTACCAACGCCGGGTCAAAGCCGGAGAATCACATTACCGTGAGGCAATGAAGCAGTGCCAACGCCTGACCAAGCGCAAGTGCTTAAAGGTGCTAAGCAAGTTTATCTCGGCCGAATACCCCGAGATCTCAGACGAAAAATCGAAGGCAAAACGGACTGTCGCAAGTATCAATAGCGAGCTGGACAAAATCCTGTCGACAGCACTTCAATCTTGCAAAACGAAGTTTCAGGCCGGATCACANAAAGAGGCTTACGACGAATGCTCAAAGATTCTTGTCGAAGATCCCGGCAATTCAGAAGCGGTTTCCATGCAAACCGAAATACGACGAGATTTAGAAAAGCAAATGCGCCGACTGTATGAAAACGCCATCATCGAAGAGAACTACGGAAACGTCGAAGCCGCCAAAGAGCATTGGAAAAAGATTCTTGAAAAGGATCTTTCTGACGGAAACTTCTTCTTGAAGGCCAAAAGTAAACTTAAAAAATATGGCGGTGTTTANTCTATGAAAGTCGATGAGCGACGCTTCAAAAATCAACATTGGAGCCCAACAGTTAAGACCAGCCTAATCGAGTCCGCCTCGCTTTTTATGGCAGGACGGTGCTGGGGAAGCCCCGACGCCTTAGATTTAGCCTTCGACACGATCGGCCAGTTCATGCAGTCCATCCGTAAAGATGACGAAGCAACACGGCCTTTTCGCTTTCTGAGCAGCCTAGCTCCGGGAGCAAACCACCTACGGCAAGCCTTGATGCTTGCCAATGATCGCATCTTCGAACAATTCAACCAAGATCGCTATAANGCTTTGGTTGAGCTCAGCGCCGTTCAACTACAACACCCAATCGCTAATGTGGCGACTGTGGGTCAACCTTGCATCTATCACCGATCCCATTCTGGACTTCGACCGATTAACGAAGATTTTAATATGATGGTTGGNCCGGATGCCGAATCATCACCCATTCCTGGAAACTTTCTTGGCGCTTACGAAACATCCCACTTTCGATGCTGCTCTCAGAGGTACAACCAAGGAGACCAGTTTATTCTTTCGACCTTCACAGAGTACTCAGCTGAGGCGCTTCGACAACTGACAGAGGCCAGCTCAGTGCAACAGCTCGAATCCACCGCTGGCACCAATAGCCGTAAGTGGTTTTCCTGGGCGGGCTATCTAGCCACATAAGCCCGCTACTGAATAAAGTTAAATGGAACCCGCTTTTCAACAATAGCCACATAACGACGGTTCTGAGGCAATGACAACAAAAGCTCGCTATGCGTGGGGCCTTGAAACAAGTCAATTCGGGTATCCCAAACCGAACCAAAACGCAGGTTCAGTCTATTCAAATNACTTTCCCACTGCGACGCCCGAAACAAGCGAATGAATTTTTCACGGGCCCTGTCGCGGTCTTCTCGAGGGCGTGAGGCATTCATCCACTGTGCCAGAGCGACCACTTCAGGGTCATTGCAGTCACGCAAGGTGAATCTCTCTTTCGGACTGTCATCTCGGTAAAAAGCCTTCTCACAGCCCTCACCAGACAACCTGAAGGGCTGACCCAAATGTTGTCTAGCTACATAGCGCCATAGGGGCTGAGAGTACAGTTTGCCCAGACGATCTAGTTCAGACCAATACCGAGACTCTAAAGCAACCCGTGCCTGCCATTGCTTCAACTGCTGATCTTCTGGGTATTTCTTTGATAGCTGATGTAAAGCACGAAAAGTTTTCGTGTCTAAATCGCGCCCCGACCAAAGCTGTCTTGCAAACTCAAGCTTTTCCAAGGTACCAGGATTCTGAACATCCAAACTTGAAAAAGACTTAAGCTGACTGGCTCGATCCAGTATCTGCTGACGATCCGGAGACTCAAGATCCATCCGAATCATTTCGCTTCGATCTTTCAATGTGTCGTAGACATTTTTTTCATCCGCCCCGGTCACAAGGTAGGGGCCTAGTCGCAACACCTGGGTCACAGGCCCAATGCCACGCCACCTCGGCCACCCTGTCTCGGAAAGGACTTGTCGATCCCCACCCCAGAACTGGTTCCCTTCACTGAAAGCCGGCAACAGTGACGACACATCCAGCTTTCGGCGACTGACAAGCGGTACTTTTCCGTCGATAAAATCAAACAACGTCGCACCGACATCAACCAGGCTGACATTTTGATCGATGGACTTCACGTTACTTCGATTTGTCGAGCTTTGCGGTGGTTTAATAATCAATGCGATATGAGTTTTATCCGAAAACAAATTCAAACTTTCCGTTTGCCCCGGTCGAAAAGTCGCATTATTTGCATTCATGCCAGCTAAGACCACCATCGTCTTATCCCAGTGCCCGGACTGCTTCATCCAGCGAAAGAATTTTGCCAGGGATTCGTTCACCTCTTCAATCTGCGACCCTCGAGTTCGAGCTCTTGGCTCACCCAGGGAATCCGTGGTTTGAACGCTTGGAAATTGAATATCAGCCAAATAAGCAAAGGTCAGCGAGGGCTGCGAGCGAGACTCGTTATCAATCCAACGCTCAAGCCCAGCCAAAGTCGAACTGGCATCACGATAGGGATACAACTGAATTTCTTGAACATAATCATCAAAGGCCTCAAAACCTTGCTGTAAACCATTGCGCCGTAAAATGGGAGGACCACCAGAGAAGAAAGCGGTCCGATACCCGTTAGACAACGCTTTTTCGGCCAAGGTTTCAAAGCCTGCCACCAAAGGTGCGACCCCATTATGTCGAACAAGATGTTCTTCGGGGTAGCGAGCGGTCAAAAGACTTGCCAAGCTGGCTTGGCTCATCGTCGAAGGCGTAAAGGCGTGTGAGAACCGAATGCCTTCGTCACACATCCTTTGAAAGCCACCGTCGAAGTTCGAGGTCTCATCACAGGTAAAATCACCCGCCCCAAGGCCTTCCACAAGAAGGACCACCACGCTTTGACGGTCGGACTGAATCCAAGTGCAGCCCGTCATCAAACAGAGAAAAAATACATACAGAGTGACAATTTTAAGTCGCATACCCTCCTAGAATGCAGAAATTAACGCTAACTGACAACGAATGACCATCACGATCAATTCAAGCCCTGCGGAAGACTTGCCCGTAATGCCGCCACAAGCCATAATAGCCCGGGTGGAAACCCACATCGATCAGGGAGATCTTCATGCTTACCGACCAGTTTTACGCTATCGCCGAACCCGGCCATAACCTCACTTTGTACATACTCCTTATTTTAAGTGTTCTAAGCATAGGCTTTATCCTTGAACGCTTTATGGCTTTACGCCAAATCAAGTCCAAAAGCGACGCGACGGGAAAGCGCCTTCGCGAAATCATCCAGTCCAGCGACCTTTCACAAATCGAAATGTTAGGACGCGATTGGGAATCCCTGGAAGGCCGAGCCCTTTCTTTTGGTCTTCGCCACGTTAAAGACCACGGCGACTCAGGGCTAGAAGAACTTTTTGACTCGTTCGCCGCGACCGAGCGACCTCGTCTTGAACGCTTTTTAAACTTCCTTGCGACGGTAGGATCAAACGCACCCTTTATTGGTCTACTGGGAACCGTTTTCGGAATCATGGACGCTTTCCGCAGCCTAGCGCTTAGCCAAGGGGATGCGACAGCCGTGATGATTGGAATCTCGAAAGCACTGGTTGCAACGGCAGTAGGCCTACTTGTGGCGATCCCAGCCGTTGTTGCTTACAACGCCTTTCAAAAGCAAGTGAAGTCCATTTTCCAAAACCTGGAAGGTGTAAAAGACATCTGCCTTGCCTATGCAAAGACACATAAAGAGGCCTAATCATGGGTGCAAAAATTGGTGGCGACGACGACGCCATAGCAGAAATTAATATTGTCCCCTTCGTTGATATCATTCTCGTGGTGTTGATCATTTTTATGGTCACAACACCCTTTATCATGAAGCCAAGTATCAACGTAAACCTACCAAAAGCCGCCAGTGGCGAGGAATCATCCCCCGCCAAGNTGAATGTCAGCATCACAAATGATGGCCAACTGACTTTAAATGGTCAGCCAACCAATTTGGATGAAATCAACGCCTACGCCAAAGAGATCTCAGGTCAAAACGCGGACTCACAGGCGGTGATTTCTGCCGACAAAGATGTTTCACACGGGACTGTGGTCGGGGTGATCGACGCCGTCAAAACCGGCGGAGTCAAAAAGTTCGCCATCACCATCGATAAAAAGTAGAGCTTCAAAAGCGCCAACCAAACAGGCTTTTATATCTATAAAAAGCTGGCCCAGATCTTGGGCCAGTTACAGTCAACGACCCCCGTTAAATACCCGAAAACTATGAATGATTCGAGTTCGTATAATCATTCTAGCCCTTGCTGCAAGCATGGGAACCCCGGCGAACTACACACTGGCTAGTTCTTCGGCCTATAGAAGTGATCTTGAGCGTCAACTTGACATTGATGAAGCTAAAATGAAGATGTTTTTGGAAAGAACCAGGACTCATCTATCCCCACAGTCAGACCTATCACTCACGACAGATCATCTTCGATCCCTTTTGGAGACACGCCTACCTTGCACAAGTGAGGTCGCAAAGGCCCTAAGCTGTGTTCGTCAGTATAATGATCAATTTCTTCAAAACCATATCGACCGTATCCAGACCGAAATCAGTGAGCTCGAAGAACAAAAAAATCTTTTCAGAACCAACGGACGACTTCACCGCCTTCCGTTTTACGCATGGAAACCGGCGGAGCTTGACGAAAAAATATACATGAAAGAACAGGCCCTTCGGAGACTACAAACATATCAGCTTCTGTGGGCGCAGACATCAGGTCTAACAGCGATTCGTCAGACGGGCCTTTTCTTAAACATGGAACAAGTAAAAAGTTTCGCAGCGATCGAATCCGTCGAGAAAAACTCACGCGATGCTTTTGATTCTTTTCATTCCAGCAAAATGGGAAAACGAAAAAGTCGGTATAATTCCGGTGGGGCAAGAAAATCAAAGCTCTCCTACCGCGACCAACGCGAGCTCGCGAATAGAATGAACAATGGCCTCACAGATACAAAAGTTGTCCCTGGATCACAAAGTGAACGTGAATTTGATGTTGTCGTAAAGTTCATCAAAGAAAATATGCCACATGCCACCCAAGCTGCCGTCGCTAAGGGTTTAGACAAATACACGTCTTCTGCAATACAGATCAATGGGCAATACGACCCCTACCTTATCGTCAATCATCCACGCATCATGAAAGCCCTGTTGCAAAACCCAGATCGCGTTCAACAATTGCTATCCAGTGACCAAGACTTCAATAAAGCGATGAACTTGCAGCTTCAATTGACCGACGCCGCCTTAGACAATGCCGAGATCGGAACCATCGTCAACCGGCCTTTAGCGACCTACTTTTTCAACGAGGTCAGCGAAAAAATCGGCAACAACCCGCCGCGACCACAAAGCTTAAAAGACGCCGAAATCGATCATATTAATCGTCGAGCTGAAAAATATTTAGAAATGGCCAACAGCAGAATTGAAGCAGCCAGCGGTATTTCCGCCTGTGGAACGATGTCGACAAATGTCCTAAGCACCGAGGATCAGGAACTGGCTTCTGAGTCTCAGTTCACCGATGCCAACTTTTTTATTCTGCCAACAACCGACATGAATCAAATGACT
>NYZX01000134.1 GCA_002686065.1 Pseudobdellovibrionaceae bacterium
ATCTTGCTGAAAGCGAGTGACACTATGGACGTGATCTTTCGACAACGAGATCGACGTCAACCTGGCGCCTGAATCAACTTTAGTTTGTTCTCGAAACTTTTCCAGAAACCGCCTGAGGTGCTCATCATCTTCAAAAAGTTCGATAGACAAAGAAACCACAGGCCCATGCTCCCCGTCGACATGAACTTGAATGGGTGTGTTGGGCCTCTGCAGATCCTCAGAAAACGGCTGTCCAAACCCATCTACCGCATAGACCGGCGTTACCACGCTGGTCGTGGTCAGGACGAAGGCTAATAGAATTGAAAATGCTTGAATCAAAGTCACACGAGCCAATATGCAGTTTATATGCCTATTTATGCCAATCAACTAAAGCTGTAAAAAATTAGTGATTTCATATATTTACACTGCTATATATCGGATTTTTTAATGCATAAAAATGCATTAATATAAAGAAACCAAAAGCCCCATGAAGTTTCTTCAAAACCGCTTTGCCCTTCGACAGCCCCACCGGGCGCCAGATCACTCAGATTCGGTGATAAGGCGTAGGGGCTCGAGGGCTTTATCGATCTGTGGCTTCACTTCTTCAAAAGCCTTTAGATAGGCCTCTGGAATTTCGTGATGCGGATTCTTCCAACGGCGATGAATCCACAGCCACTGCTCAGGACACAAACGAACCCCAGTTTCCAGTGCGTAGGTATAAGCCTGGGTATTAAGAAACTTTTCTAGCTCGCGGTCTTCGTTTTGAAAAAACGGAATCGCATCCGAAACCGTCAGATGGCAACGCCCATTCTTATCGCGGGTTGCAAACAAGACATACATAGGAATGCGGGTATGAGACGCCAACTTCCACAAACCAGTCGACGTCTGAGCCGGCACTCCGAAAAAGTTCACCGGCAAACCGTTTGGCTGATACTGATCCAAAACAAAAACCACAGCTTTGGTCGCCAGCGCTTCGATCAAAGTCTTAATCCCACTGACATCTGAGTTCGGATAAACCGGCTGAACACCAAAGCGTGTGCGCTGCTTTTCAGTGATCACCTGCGAAACACCACCCTTGATCTTCTTCAAGGTGACCGCAACAGGCATTTCCGTCGCCAAGGCCTTCATACCCAATTCCCAGTGAGAAAAATGAGCACTTAACAGCATGACGGGTTGACGGTTTTTTAGTCGCTGCTTCGTTTCTTCCATACGAGTCACATCAACAGCTGTGCTGACACTTTTTGATGTCTGACTAAGATCCCGGATCAGCTCAAGCGCCAGGGTCCCAAGGTGCGTGTAGTGCTTTTTTAGGAAGGCTTTTCGCTCGGGCTCGGTCCACTCAGGGTAGGCGCGGGTTACATTTTGAAGAATAATTTTTCGACGAAAAGCCACCATCTGAATCAAGCGCCCAAGCACATAACCTTTCAGCAAAAACAATGGCATCGGCAATGCACGCAACAACAACGACAACAGAAAAAACAGGCCCCAGATGAGGTGTGATACTAAGCTAATCATGACGAAAAACTATAGTGAACACACCCCTGGATGGCCAGCCGAAAAGCCACCAAGCTCCCCTCGCCCACAATTCAATCAAATGATCATGAACCAACTACACAAAGTCCGCCTGAANGCGAAGANATTTTGACGTGGNTGAGGCGCAAGGAGGAAGNNGTAGGGTGAAACCTACTGCGACGACGCGGCAACGAAGACCACGNCAAAATATCAAGCCGAATGCTCTAGAGTTCGAGGTTAGGCCCTGTTTTGGGCTCTGACAAAGGGATCGCCACCCCCCAATCCAAAGCTTGGCTTTTCAGTGAAGCCTGCGGGTTTTGAACAACACGCTGTTGTAGCTTAGAGAAAATGGGTTCGCGGATAGCGAGTTTGTTATCTTGTAAGACTGTCTGCTTCGCCTTGCGAGTTTTAACATTGATGGCGATAGGCGCCTTCAAGTTAGCCGTCATTTGAGTCGGGTCTGCAGGGATCGTAATAATTGAAAAGTATCTTGGAGCTTGATCCGCTTTTAATCCGATGATTTCGCGATCGGACTTCGTCAATGAAACTTCAAAAGTAGATGTGAATAGCTCAGGCTCAAGAACAGGAAAAGCGATGTCTGGGTTTTCGCAAGACTGAAGCCAAGCGAAGATTTCATCTGTAGGATCGTCCAGCAACACAAAGTCTCGAAGGTCACCGAAACCAAGGATACCTTCTGGAAAATTAATAAGGTCTTCCTTTGTTAATTTCAGTTCGCCGAAACGGGTTGTGTTTACGTTCATTTGGCCTCCTAAAGCCCAGGAACTTTTCCCTTATATATAGGACACCCCATTCAGACGAGCGGGTCAAATGGTATGTTTCTTTAATAATTGTTTAAGGTGTTCTTCTAGTCTTTGGGTTAGTGCTGCGCGGCACGACCGCGCAGTTTCAAGAAAGCTTAAGTTTTTAGTAGCTTTGCGACAGCCTGGCTGGCTCGTGAGTCTGCTTTTACTGACTCAGCGTTTTGAGATTGAATGGCTTCATAAACTTCCTCACGATGAATTTTCGTGTCCTTGGGAGCTTCAATACCAATTCGAACTTGTTTACCTTTAATTTGAACCACTCGGATCTTGATGTGATCATCGATCGCAATACTTTCTCCGAGTTTTCTGGTGAGTACCAACATCTTCTAGGTCTCCTTCAACATCCTAGTCAAAGTCATATAGGGCTCGCTAATCCAACATCCTTATTGCCCTGTTAATTCCTTAACGGCCTTTTTCTGTGAAACCTTAGCTAATCTCGGCCCAAGGTATTGTCAAGAACACCAGAAAAAGACACCTGAATTATTTTAGTTTAATAACAAAATTACAACCAAATTCGCCTAAACTCCTGATTTTCCTCAATTTCTTACAAAAAGTGACTGACAATTTAGCGGCCTTCACAGCGATGAAAACCGCATTAAATGCGAACTATTCGAAGCGCTCGGGGCGCTCCATTTTGTAGACTTCCACNGCTGAAGTTAAGCCCGTATTCAANTCTGAGTTCTGTAAAATCGCGGCNGTTTGAGCATCGACCGGCTCCGCAGGCTCTGATTTACGGTAAGTTTCACATGACTCCTTACCGAACAGGTCCGTACAAATGGCCCGCTCAAGGGATTCACCGTCGTCGCTAAGCAGGTAGTTGAAAAAACCATTGGTCAACTGTGGCGCGGCCCCTTTATCTCGAGCAGGGATCGACCATAGGTGGCTATAGGTCCAGTACTTCATTTCGTGCACACGGCTTCCGGACTGAAGCATCGACTCGATGACCTCGTCCACAGTTCCATAGGACAACTTCGGCAAGAAGAAGTCTAAATTGTGACGCATTTTGAACACGTCTTTATACAGGTACTCAGAAAAGTCTTTCGCAAAAAGATCAATCAAGAAAAAGCGATCCTGTTCAAGCTTGTCACCCAGGATGGGGTGGCGATAATCCTGTTTAGATCCTTTTTCCGTGAACTTTCGCTCGATTCGAACGTTTGATACGGAATGAACTTCGTGGTTCATACGATACTGATCAATTGCATTATAAAGGTTACCCGCAACCATTTGAACCTTAGCAACCTTCAAGAACCCTTCAACCTGATCCTTTAAAGTCTGATAGCTCCCATCATCAAGGCCCGCTTGCTTGTAGTTACGAACAGCTTCGTTCAAGCGAAGCTCCAAATCATCATACTCAGGACGAGTCATCATCGCAAAACGAGCGTTAGAGGTGATAACCTGATGAACGAACTGCTTTTGGTCTGGATCCGACGGAGGAAGCAGAAGCAAGTTCAACATCCATCGCTGCTTCATCAAACGCTGCCACGTCGCTTCGACACGAGTTAAATAATGAAGATATGCAGAATCCCAGTCTTGGCCAGCCAACTCGATTTGATCTTTGATCATCACAGCACGACGATAAGCCTTTTTAGACAAGTACTTCACTTCTATCGGCTGATTTAAGCAGCTTGCATCGCGACCGTGTTCTGGCAAAAAGTGCAACTTTAGGCCGCCTAGATCAGAGTAAGGCATACCTCCGCCATTCGACAAAGCCTTCCCGTTCGCATCGACCGCATAGACGATGTCATCAACATATTGCTTGATGGTTTGACGACCACAGGCTTCTTTACCGTGGATGTGATCGACCTTAAGGCCATCTGTTCCCGGATCTAAATCACGAACTAATTTTAAGGCAAATAGATAGTTCTCATTACCCGAAGCTTTTTCTTCGCGGTTTTTACCTAAAGCCTCTGTAAAACGTCGAGCCAATCCATCACGGTAGCTGCAACCAGAAACGGCAAACTTACCAAGAGCTTCGTAAAGATCACGATGATTGTCCGGAGAGTCCACGCCTTGGTCTAATCCATATATCTCACGGAAAGTTCCATAAGAAGGAACATCGCGGACGCTTGGATCTGCTGAGCGGTTCCCATCGTCTTTAGCTAAACGATAATAGCCCTCTTCACCGCGACCAAGAAGATCAACATCATAATCAGTGTATTCTTGACGAGTACAAACATCGATATTTTTCGCATCACCGGTACTACGTGATTGAGATCCGTTGGATGTGACTCGAATATGTGATTTACCCGAGGGCCCCACACGTCGGGTATTGCTACCAGAGCTGCCCGATGAGCTTGTACCCGAGCTACGCGTATAAACGCGAGTCGACGACGAGCGCGTCGAACTTCGATATGTTCTTGAAGACGATCCACTTGTAACAGCGTCACCACTTCGGCGATAGGAATACTGATCATCGTTAATATGATTGTGTCGAGTACAAGACGAAGTACAGTTTGATCGTGGCCATGTCCAACCCCAGCTATAAACCTGAAAATTTCCAGATGTATAAGATCGACGTTGAAGCGTTTGGTTGACGACCGCATTGTTGTTTCGAATCAACTGCTGATTAGCCAGCTGCTGGTTAGCAACGATTTGCTGGTTAGCCGGATTCACCAATTGATAGGGATTTCCCGCTGCCTGGATATTTGGGGATACCCGCCGATCGTTGTTGTTATTGTCGCCACAGCCGATTAAAGCCATCGTTGCGCCTGTTGCTAATGCTAGAACTGCTAGAATTCTCATCTATATCTATCCTTGTACTTATCCGCACTTAGGTAGTTCAAGATCCGGACCAAGAAAATCCGGCTCAGCTGGGGCTCTTGATCAAGCCAGAGCCAATAGACTGTCAATACGCTAATCGCACTGACAATTTAGGGCGGCGCTCAATCCATTTAATTTCCGGAGCCCTCCGGAAGGTAAACACGCCATTCCCCAGTAGGCGCTCTACGGCCACCCCCGAGGTTCGGCCCGACGACCGTAGGCCGCCCAATAATCTGCACAGCATGGGATGGAGCCACGACAGGCGCGTTTAGGGCGTTTGCTAAGCCCTGCGCTGGTGACGCCTGCCCAGGAAGGGCACAGCCTGAGTGGCAGGATATCAGCTCGACAGGTTGGTTCGTATGCCCACTTCGCCTTAGTCCATCAGCAAGCTCCTCAACGGAAAACGAATGCCCGCTGGTTGTCGAGCTAAATGGCATGTCCCCACCATTTCCGTGCATCTGCACCTGCATCCACCCCTCACGAAAACCGAACTCACGGTCACTGACCACTTGTGCCGGCACATAGTCCAATACAGGACGGTTGGCCGAAGAAAAGTCATCCGATCGCACAACCAAGCTACCCGCCCCCGTCGACTGCCAACCCTGAGACTGAGCAAATCGCTCGGCCTCGCCGACAGACGTGGTCCGAGTCTGTACCTGATGAACCAAGTTAGCCCGGGCCTCCTCACCATAAAGCATAACCAGGCTGTCAACCTCCGAGGCAGTGATATCGCTTGGGTTGCGTAAACGTGGATCCATGACATATTGGCCTGGTGTTACAGGAGTCACTTCGACCTCCACCGGCGGCCTAGAACGATCGAGATCAGCAAGCATTTCCTCAAACCAATCCTCTGGGATCTCATCCCCCTCCAGCACAACGCCGCCTTGTCGTGACGAGCCCCCTGGAGCCACATCGGCCTTCATATCTTTAAAGGCATTTCGAGCGGCCTGGGATTTGGACAGCAGCTTCGGCCCGTATTTCAGGGCCCCGATTAAACCCGCCGGCGGAAACAAGAAGCGACAAAGCTGGCGGTATTTTTCAGAGTCATTCAGGCAATCAAACTGCGGAAAAGCCTGGTTCATCAACTGCTCAAGCAAATTGAAGGCATCCTTTAAGGCGCCCTTATTGAACTGCCCTAGCACACTGAGCGCACTGGCATTGGGGTCTTTTGCTTTAGCGACAGTTAAGGCCTCTTCGTACTCGGCGACAAAATAACTTCGAGTACTTTGTGCAGCCGACACGACGGCCTGCTTGGATTGAACAATACTTGCTCCCCCATCCATCCACGGGTTTGAAACACGCATCGCCCAGTCCCCAACAGCGATCATCATGCTGATCAGCTCTCCAGCAGCCTCAACACTTCCTTGCCCACAGCGGAACCCCTTCACTACAAACTCGGTTCCTCGATCAAACTGACGCTCGATCCAACCACCTTTGTCACACTGAATGCGTTTAGACCTCTTAACGTCCTTACAGTACCTAGAGTCCATGACCTGCTGACACAACTGAGTGACGGACCCAACCTGGTTGACATTGATAGAGCAACGAGACGCTAAGGCTGAAATACTTAGATCTTCCCGCTCGCTAAAGTGAGAGTAGTCACTATGATGCGACAGCTTCGGTGCCACTTGAGCCTGTCCCACAGACCCCCAAACCAAAAGGCTGAGCAGGACTATCACTTTCCACGCCCCTTTGCCTTTAAGAAGCTAGCCAGTCCTCGTCTTAAATGAGATGTCGGCGTCGTCGGCCGTCGAAGCGTCATCAAAGTGGAAAATATTCGAGACCGCCCAAAATCGAGCCGTTCAACAAAGAAGACATCACCCCCAAGCCCTGAGGTGTACTTCCCCTCAAGTTCATAGGAAAACGTCTTATGGCTTCGAAGCAGGCGGTATTTTTGAACCTGGTAGTTTTTAATTCCAACCGAGCTCAGTTCCTTTTGCCGAACCAGCAAAAAATCACTAAGAACTTTATCTAAATCGACATTCGATTTAGACCACCGCTTCGGGATCTCCGTTTGGGTCACTTTCAAATTGGCCTGGGACTTATGCTTCCAGTATCGGAACTGCTCGCCCTTTTCTGCTAACACCCATTCACCACCAGCAGACTTCGAGTCGGCGAAAGCAGATACTGAGAAAAGCATTGTCGCACAGGACGCGACAAAAAAAGGTCGTAGTTTCATACCAGCTTATCGGCCAAAGCCAAGCTGGCTCTTATAGGGCTAAAGTTTAGAGATCACCAGAAGCTCGCTGGACTGACGACCAAAGATGCTTCTGGCAAGCCAAAGGGGGCTGAGTTAATTCGCTAAGGCGTCTGCGATAGCTTGAACTTCCTCTGTACTTAGGTTCGACAAGAACCCCATGCCACCGGTGTTACGGTCGATTGCAGTCTGAATCGCTGCGGCCGAGCGGTTTCGCTTATTCGAGTTATCCACACCGCCATGACATCCAGCACAGTTGTTGGCGTAAAGCACAGCTCCGTTAATGGTTGGTGTCGGGTCAACAGGATCATCAATACCTGGATCCGGCTCTTCACCTTCACCGTAAACAGTAACAACTTCTCTAACCAGTTCTTCGTCACTTCCAAGAACCGCAGTCACACTGATCTCAAGCTGACCACCAAGAGGACACTTTAAATAGACCACCTGAGAATCAATACTGGTCACTTGATCACAGGACTCAAGCCCTTCTCCTAACGTATGATCCCAGATAAAAACGGTCCCTTGGGTGAACATCTCCATATCAATCCAAAAAATCAAAGTCTTTTCAGCCGCCAGCGAACCAAGAGACTGGCCACTCATAATGGGGCTTCCTTCAGAAACGCGTACTGAATTCACCGTTGCACCAGGCAATCCAACCGATGAAAAGCTACCCGAGCCATCACCCGCTGTTTCAAACCCACCACCGCAGTTCACGAAACCAAAAACCAGTAACAGGCCTCCGGCAAACATCACAATAAATGACTTTAAAGACATTCGTTCCCCCTGAGTGTCTTTTTATTGGGCCAAAACGTAAGCTGGACTTCGGAAAACCTCCCGAAGCACACTTCTAACGTTGTACCCGTTCCGCCCAAAACTTTCACGAACGTTCGCTAAACTCGCTGGCGCACGCTCCGTACTATCCTTACCAAAAGCAAAGTTAATCATCCGCTGAGCAACACAATCGCGAAAATCTTTTCCGTCCGCCAAGTGTTGTGCGTAATCCCGGATATTTTTTAGAACCACACCTTTGTACATGGGCTCAGCACCCTCAGCTAATAGGTCATCAACTGTAGACGCCTCTGTGGCGACATCACGAACCGTCACCTCACCAGCCTCTGGGTCCATATCTGGGTTTGGGTTAAACTGTCCTTTACGATCAAACGTATAAAACAAAGAGGCTCGTGCGTTCATGGAACGATGACAGCTAATACATGCCGGCGAGCAATCCGAGCAGGCAAATTCTTTAACAGACTCAGAGATCATTTCTGCCGACAAGCCAGAGTCCTTAACATCAGGGTATTCTTTACAAGCAAAAAGCTGAAAGGCCTTGCTCACACGACGAAAATTAAAAGCGCTTTCCCACTTCTTCAAAAAGGCCTGCGTCGTGATGGCCCCCGCTGCGTACTCCTGAGCATCAGCGCTGTCCGAGAATGATGAACATTCGATTTTTTCTAGATCGTCATTCACACAATAGTCGGCTTTTAAGATTTCACGAAAATCAAGATCATTCACAGCCAAATAGGCAGCAAGATTTGCTGGTTCATTGTAGTTCACCCCATCAGCTACTTGATCACCCATCTCGAACATATTTTTCGAGTACTCAAGTATCACCGAAGCAAAGGTTTCCGAATTCAAATAAGAATCAAGAACGCTATCATAACCTTCCTGACTAGCTGCTGCCGTCGCAATTTCATCAGAAGCCGGCAACCGCTTCATCAACTTCAGGCTAACAGAGCGAATCGCCTTTCTGCGCTCAGACTCTCCGTACAGAACTCGAATATTCTCTTCACGGTCTTTTACATTGGCAGCTACAACCTCATCAAAAGATGGGGCTGCCACCTTCAATGAAGCCGTTTCTTCGGCTTCATCATGAATGGCCTCCTGACAAGAGGCCATTAACAAGGTTAAAAAAGCTGCTAGTAAAAGTCGGATCACATCTTACCTTTCAACATCGCCGTCATCACTTTAGACGAGTCATGCGGGTTCCCGACCAGGGCTTGCATGGTGTGATAAGCTTCATCCTCACCGTTTCTCATACCAGCGACAGGGGCACCCGTCTCAGGGTTGATTCCGTGAGGCATAGCATCTTGAGCCGGTGACGTATCAAAGCCTCCGTAAGCTCCACCTTGGACATCCTTACCAATCAGAACCATTCCTTGAGAGCGACCGTCACGGTTGTCATTTCCACTAAACCGCGCTAGCCCACGAGTGAACTCTGTTGTCATGATAATTGATGTTGTATCCCAAAGCGTCTCGCCCGTTGTGCTTGTCGGCTCTGGAGTGCTTTTTAGAAATTTGATCGTTTCAGCCAATTTCTGAGAAACCTCTGTACCAAAGTTACGAACCGGCGCAACGTTGGCATCGGTGTTTCTAAATCGGTGCCAGTCGCCTGTTGAAACAGCGATAACAGCCGAGCTGATCAAGTTATGTGCGAAGCCCTTAAGTACTTTTGCCAAATCACGCCCCATGTTGCGCGCGTAGGCTGACCCTGTCGAGTCCATCAATAAAGCATTACCCATGGACGACGTATCTAACAACTGTGCGTAATCGACATTCATTAGGTTCACAGCTTTATTCTGTGAGTCTGACAACTGAAATGATGAAGCCACGGCACGGTTTAAGATGGCGGCCTGTTGACGGCTCAGCTTTCCAGCTGCTTTAGCTAAAGCTTCCATTTCTGTTTGGTTAACCGGCATGTATGGCTTTTTAAATAAAGAACCAAAAGTGTCCTGGGTCACATCGATCAAATCAGTGAAGTCACCAACTGAGTTCACCACACGGTTACCGTAGGCAAACTTAACCCCATGAACGACAGCAGCGCTTGGGTTTCTTGCCGCCAAGGCAACAGCTGGGGCAGCCATATCACCACCATTTCGTCGGATCCGGAAGTTAGATGTATGTCCACCTGACTGCATCAACCCTTGAGTGAAAGCGATCGACTCGGCGTAAGGCTTTAACGCAGCACTATTGTCGTTTAGGTATAGGCCGTTTCCAGCTTCTTGATACTGGTTTCGCTGATAAGGCGAGTTCATATACATCTCACCATTTTGCTGGACAATATCGGCATTAGCGAAAAGTGGCAAAAACGGAGTACCACTTCGGAAGCAAAGCTCGATCACGCGACTTGGTGAATCAGCGGCCTGGGCCTGAGGAATCAAAGTTTTGGCAATCGAATTAAGGATCTCATATCTGTAAAGACCTGCGACCCCTGCACCAGCTAACATGGTGGCTGTTTTTGAAAGAAAATTTCGTCGGTTGAAGTTCGGCTTTTTGTAAGTCATGTGATCCCCCCTTACAGCACCATTAAAGCTTCGATGGATGAAGCAACGACGCTACACACTCCGAAGGCTCTGTTTTCAGGCTGCAGTGAATCTGCAAGCTCGGATAAAATTTCGTTTTCTGACTGAAGTGGCTGGCGCCCAACAAATCGAAGATAGATTTCGTCGAAGTTTGACTCACCTTCTGGAAACAACTGGCCTTTGGTCACCGGGTCCTGCATTTGCGCGAAGCAAGCGTGGATCATGACCTCAGCAGCGACCTTATACTTTGTCGTCGAGCACGATTTATCGGCTTTCACGTCATTGGCAAGGTCTGCAGCGCCAAGTTCTTTTTGTTTAGATGCTAAGTGGTAGCATGTCATATCATTGTTTCCGTTTGCTGTACGGCAGTCATTGCTTTGCACGACACTTCCGTCCTCTTCGTATACCGGTACATCTCCTGACGGAATATTCAGCTCATTTCTTAAGATGTTACTGATAATGTCAGAGTCTAGAAACTCGCAGGTCTTTAGAGCAACGGAGGCTCCACCGCCATTTGTTTGTCCAATAGCGGTTGAAGCTAAATCAACGTCCTGCTGTTGCCCTTGATCTAAGTCTCCTGAAATCGGTGCACAGTTTGTGTAAAATACTAAGCTGCAAATAATGCTAGTTGCGACCAAGGCTTTTGTGTTCATGTTGTCTCCCCTTCATGGCTTTCAAGATGCCACAGAAACTATATGAGCAAGCGTCACGCCAACTGACGACCGCCTAGGTTTTAGCCCAGCCGTAAAAGGCTGACAGGTGTCAAAAGTTTTATCGACATATCAAAATGAGACGTCGAACTATTAGTGATTCCTTTTTTAGACCTCAGATCTATGTAATGGATCAAAGGCCAGTACCACCAAAGGGTGCAACACCCCAAGGAGGTCCGATTGTCACTTTCTAAACAACTCCAAGAAACCAAAGAGCGATTCGTCAGCAAAGCACCTGAAGCTGCGATAACAACTATGGCTGAAGCCACAGAAGCTCTCAAAGCCTCTGGCATTGACCAGAAAGCCACCAAGAAAGGCGACAAAGCCCCCAACTTCCAACTTCCTAACCACCTAGGCCAGACCGTTTCAAGCCAGACACTACTAAACGACGGCCCTCTGGTTGTGACCTTCTACCGTGGCAGCTGGTGCCCCTACTGCAACCTTGAGCTCAACGCCTATAAAAACCAGCTTGCGGAAATCGAGGGCCTCGGCGCCAAGCTTGTCGCGATTACCCCCATGACTCCGGACCAATCTTTATCCCACGCGGAAAAAGAAGAGCTGCCTTTTCAGGTGCTAAGCGACGTCGGACTTGAAGTCTCTCGGCAGTTTGGATTGGTTTTCCAGCTACCCGACAACCTAAAAAGCCTGTATCAAAATTTCGGAATTGAGTTAAATAAAGCCAATGGCAACGATTCGTGGGAGCTCCCCATTGCTGCAACCTACATTTTAGGCGCCGATGGGACTGTCGAATATAGTTTTGTCGATGTTGATTATACAAAACGAGCCGACCCATCTGAAGTCATTGAAAAGCTAAAAGAGATCACTGCGAATCACTAACCCGTTCTAACGTAAGAAATCCAGAAGACTGGGCTGCATCACTTTTTGCCCGGTCTTCAACGTCGCCTGAAGAGTTGTCTCTTGTTTATTCAGCCCTGAAACCACATCAAACATATCGGCATCTTCAAGATTTGAAATCTGGCCGTTACTATCCACTTTTCCTTTTTCTAAGGTTTCTCGTGAATTAATCAGCGCCGCCGACCGAGACCCCACTTGAGCGCGACCAAAGACAACTTGATCAATCGCCTGGTCCAAATCTTCCAAGGTATCTTGGACTGAATATTTGTCGTTGGCCGCCAAGGCGACCTCTAGGCGCTTAACCACCTGAAAGACATCGACCCCATTTTCGTCTTCCATTCGTTCGACCAACAAAGTTTCCTCGGGCGTCACCGACGGATCTGCGGCGACTTGTGGCGTACGC
>NYZX01000135.1 GCA_002686065.1 Pseudobdellovibrionaceae bacterium
ACAAAGTTCCTCGAATATGTTTTGTGAACAAAATGGACCGAGTAGGCGCTGATTTTGCGATGAGTGTCGATACAATGAAGACGCGCCTTGGAGCAAACCCGCTGGCCATACAGTTGCCCGTTGGCGCTGAGGACCAGTTTGAAGGTGTCATCGACCTTGTAAAAATGAAAGCCTACTTGTGGGCCGGGAGTGATCAAGGCGCGGCGTTTGAAACTGTTGATATTCCGGAAGAGCTTCAGTCCCAAGCCGAAGCAGCGCGTGAGCATCTGGTTGAAACTATTGCTGAATTTGATGACTGCATTATGGAAGATTATCTGAACGGCGAAAGTATTGCCGAAGATCGCATTAAGTCCGCCTTAAGAAAAGGGACCTTAGGGCTGCATATTGCTCCGGTTTTGTGTGGATCGGCCTTTAAGAATAAGGGCGTTCAGCCTTTGTTGGATGCTGTTGTCGATTATTTGCCAAGTCCGCTGGAAGTTCCGGCGATTGACGGGAAAGATGTTAAAAGGGAAGAAAAAGTCATCCCTGTAAAGACGACCTTCGATGAGCCGGTCGCAGCTTTGGCCTTCAAAATTGCTTCGGACCCCTTTGCCGGTAGTTTGACTTATGTTCGCGTTTATTCTGGTGTTTTGAAGTCAGGCGCCAGTTTGTTAAATCCTCGGGAAGATAAAAAAGAGCGGATTCAGAGAATCGTTCGTATGCACGCGAATTCTCGAGAGGAAATTTCTGAGATCCGAGCTGGAGATATTGGAGCGGTGATCGGGCTGAAGTTTACAGGAACTGGGGATACGCTTTGTGAAACCAAGCGGCCCTTGGTTTTGGAAACCATTCGATTTCCAGAGCCTGTGATCGCCATGGCGATCGAAGCCAAGTCCACAGCTGATCAGGATAAAATGATGAAGGCTTTAGAGCGTCTTCAGATGGAAGATCCGTCTTGTCGAGTGAGTAGCGACCCGGAAACAGGGCAAATGCTTTTGCAGGGAATGGGTGAGCTTCACTTGGAAATTCTGGTGGACCGAATGCTTCGTGAGCACAAGGTTCAGGCAAATGTCGGACGACCTCAAGTGAGTTATCGTGAAGCCTTGGCCACGAATTCGACCGGTGTTGGTCGATTTGAGCGTGAGATTGCTGGGAAGCTTCAAACTGCAGGAGTCACGATTAAAGTGGAGCCTTTGGCTCGCGGAGAAGGTTTTGTTTTTGAGTCGCTTCTTAAAAAGGGGAGTTTTCCCGAGGAGCTTACGCACGCCATTGCTAAAGGCGTGGAAGAGGCTTCAGAGAACGGGATTTTAGCGGCCTATAAGACCATCGACTTTCGTGTGGCTTTAACAGCTGTGGACTATGTCGAAGAGCAAGCCTCTGAAATGGCGTTTAAAGTGGCCGCTGCTCAGGCGTTCCGAGAAGCGGCGATGAAGGCCGGGGCTAAATTGCTTGAGCCGGTCTTTAAACTTGAGCTGACGACTCCGGAAGAGTTCATGGGTAACGTCATTGGCGACTTGAACTCGCGCCGTGGGCAGGTCGGTCAGATTGAGCCTCGAGGGAATGATCAGGTCATCCATGCCGAGGCNCCTTTGGCTGCTTTGTTTGGGTATGCGACAGATTTGCGNTCAGTGAGTCAGGGNAGAGCCAGTTTTGCGATGGAGTTTAAGTCNTACGAAGAAACGCCTCCTAAAGTTCANACCGAAGTTTTGCAGCGCNTGGGCCGAGCCTAATCACTGTGAAAAAAATACTTGGTGGTGCGGCGTCCGTTGAAACCCGGTCGCCGGGCGAATAAATCGATCACATAGAGACTTTAGATCAAGGGGAGGGGTTGTGAAGTTCTTTTCATTGCTATTTGTTTTGTTGTGGATTCCGACTTCATGGGCGCAAAACCACCCCGAGTATTGTGAACGCTCGATCTATGCTGACGAGCCGGCCTGCTTTATGAGTCACCCGGATTACTGTGAACAATCGATCTATGCGGATAAGCCGGCCTGTTTTATGGGGCGTCCCGACTACTGTAAACAAACCATCTATGCTGAAAAGCCGTCCTGTTTTATGAGTTGGCCGGATTACTGTGGGCAATCGTTTCACGCGGATAAGCCGTCTTGTTTTATGAGTCGCCCCGACTATTGCCAGCAATCGATCTATGGTGAAAGGGCCTCTTGCTTTATGAGTTGGCCGCAATACTGCGAAAGAAGCTTCTATTCGAACCAGCCGGCCTGTTTTATGAGTAACCCTGACTATTGTGAGCGCTCGATCTACTCCGGGAGCCCAGCCTGTTACNCGGACACNCGCCGCGATATCAATTTAGTTAGTTTNCATAGGTATTGNCAATCAGTTGGCTCGGGGCAAAAGGTCTGTGACGTTCTAGATCATGTCCCGTATGTGGGTTGGATCCTCGGCTTCTAGTCAAAACTCACTCACTAGGTCTTTTTTTGTGGACCCTATAAAAAGGTTCATAAGCCTCTTTGATAAACAATCTANCTTCAGCGCANAAATCTGTTTGGGTTTGCGCTGAGTCTCAGCTGGTTCATGGTGGCTTTGATCGAATGTGGGCCGCGATTTTCGGCGGGGCTGTTTGGATGTTTGTCGGTCGAAAGCTGCCATAAAATTCTGTTTGGAATTTAGTAAATTTCTCTTTGACAATACGCCTACCCAGGAGGCATAGTCGCTGACTTACGGCGCCATGTAACCTTAAGTAGATGGATCTAAGTCGTTGAAATGACTGAATTTCACCGAAACTAAGATCAGATTTTTACTTAACGGCATAGGGTTTTCTACGTCTAAACCCTTGAAATATGGCCAGTTTTTAAAAAGAGGCAAGAAACATGCAGAGTCAAAAAATTCGGATCAGACTACGAGCTTTCGACCACAAACTTCTTGATCAGTCGACCAAGGAAATCGTGGAGACTGTTCGTCGTACAGGTGCTCGAATCGCGGGTCCAATCCCTCTTCCTACGCGTATTAACAAATACACGGTTTTAAGATCTCCTCACGTTGATAAAAAATCTCGTGAACAGTTCGAAATCCGTACTCACAAACGTCTACTCGACATCCTCGAGCCGACTCAGCAAACCATCGACCAACTGATGAAGTTAGATCTATCAGCTGGTGTTGATGTTGATATTAATGTTTAAGGGGTGCACCAATGAGCGAAACGCAAGACGAAACAACGACAGTCAACGAAGCGCAAAGCGCCACTCCAGCTACTGATTCAGTAAAGCTAGATGGTCTTTTTGCGTTTAAAGTCGGAATGTCCTCTGTGTATGATGACGAAGGCAAAGCTACGCCCGTTACTGTTTTAAAGTACGAGCCAATGGTTATTAGCCAATTAAAAACCGAAGAGCGCGAAGGCTATAAGGCCGTACAGGTTGCTTGTAAACCTAAGCGTGCTGTTCGCACATCTAAGGCCGAGCGTGGCCACCTAAAAGCCGCTGGCTTTGAAAATGGCGCTTACGTGATTCGTGAGTTGTCGATGGGTGCCGCTGAAGGTCTTGAAGTCGGACAAAAGATCGATATCAACAGCCTTGCAAAAGGTGATGTTGTTACGATGACTGCGAAATCTAAAGGTCGCGGTTTTGCTGGAACAATGAAGCGTTGGGATTTCGGTGGAGGTCCTGCATCTCATGGTTCTGGTTTTCATAGAAAGCCCGGTTCTATCGGTAACAGAACTTGGCCTGGTAAAGTTCTGGCAGGAAAGCGTATGGCTGGTCACTTCGGTGATGAAGTTATCACTGTGAAAAACGTGAAAATCGTTGATGTGATTGCTGAAGACAACGTTTTACTTGTTAAGGGTCCTGTTCCAGGTGGTCGCAACTCTCTAGTTAGACTTTCGAAGGTATAAAGCATGGCAACAGTTGACGTATTAGATTGGAATAAGAAAAAAGTAGGATCTGCTGAGCTAGCAGATGCTGTATTTGCAACAGACGTGAAGAAAGACATTCTTCACACAATGGTTCGCTGGCAGTTGGCTAAGCGTCGCCAAGGGACTCACAAAGCGAAAACTCGCGCAGAAGTCAGTGGTGGCGGTAAGAAGCCGTTTAAGCAAAAGGGAACTGGTAACGCCCGTCAAGGTTCGACTCGATCGCCTTTGATGGAAGGTGGTGGACAGGTTTTCGCTCCACGCCCACGCGATTACTCTTTCAAATTGACGAAGAAGTACCGTCAGGTTGGTCTTCGAAGTGCTCTTTCTTTCTTGAATAAAGAAGGTCGGTTGTTTGTTTTGGATTCTTTGGATTCAACAGACGGAAAGACGAAGGAGCTTGCTTCACGACTTAGCGGTTTTGGCGCAAAAAAGGCTGTGTTGGTCACTGATGCTGAGAACCAAAAACTAAGCCGCGCTTCTAAGAACATTCCTGGAATTGTTTGCCACGAAGTTGGTGCTGTAAACGTATTTGATCTTTTGAAGTACGACACAGCGATCATCTCAAAAGAATCAATCAAGGCTTTAGAAAGCCGTTGTGGGTTGGAGGGATAATCATGTTGTACGTAATTAAGAAGCCTCTAATCACTGAAAAGAACTCTTTGCTAGCCGAACAAAATATCTATGCGTTCGAAGTCGACACAAAAGCGACTAAGACGGATATTCGTGAGGCCGTAGAAAAAAGTTTTAACGTCAAAGTAGAAAACATCCGCACGCAAATTTGCCGCGGGCGTGGCCGCCGTACTCGCTTTGGTCTTAGTCGTCCAAAGTACTGGAAAAAAGCTTTAGTAAAGCTTAAGGCCAACGAGAAGATCAGCTTGTTTGAGGGAGTATAAGGATGGGCGTAAAAGTATTTAAACCTCGAAGCCCTGGCCGTCGTGGAATGACGGGTTTTGACTTCAAAGAAATCACGAAGTCGACACCTGAAAAGTCTCTGACAGAGGCTCTTCGTCGTACGGGTGCCAGAAACAACACTGGTCGCATTACGACTCGTCACCAAGGTGGTGGTCATAAGCGACGTTATAGAATTATCGATTTTAAGCGTATGAAGGAAAACATTCCTGCAACGGTTTCAGCGATTGAATACGATCCGAACCGTACTTGCCGGATTGCTCTTTTGACATACAAAGATGGTGAAAAGTCTTACATCATTGCACCTGTTGGCTTGAATGTTGGCGATCAGATCCTTTCAGGACCTGAGGCTGATATTAAGCCAGGTAACTCGAAGCAATTGAACGATATCCCTGTTGGTACCGTGATTCACAATGTTGAGCTTCGCCCTGGTCGTGGTGGTCAGATTTGTCGTGGCGCTGGAACGTCAGCAACTCTAGTTGCGAAGCTTGGCAAGTACTGCCAGGTGAAACTTCCTTCTGGTGAAGTTCGTCAGGTTTTGTCTGTTTGCCGCGCGACAATTGGTCAAGTTGGTAACACTGATAATGAGAACGTGACTTTAGGTAAAGCCGGTCGTCGACGATGGATGGGTATTCGTCCTTCAGTTCGTGGTATGGCGATGAACCCGATCGATCACCCAATGGGGGGTGGTGAAGGTCGTGGTAAGGGTAATCACCCGACCACTCCTTGGGGTAAGCCTTGTAAAGGTCATAAAACTCGTAACAACAAACGCACGGATAAAATGATCGTCCGTCGCCGTTCGAAGAAGAAGTAGGGAGTCGAAGTGGCACGTTCAGTAAAAAAAGGTCCATTTATCGATCACCATTTGATGGCTAAAATTGATAAGGCTGTTGAAAGCGGCGACCGTAAAGTTATTAAAACTTGGTCTCGTCGTTCAGTTATTTTCCCTGAAGCAGTTGGTCTAACTTTCGCGGTTCACAACGGTAAGAAATTTATCCCCGTTCACGTGAACGAAAACATGATCGGACACAAGTTGGGCGAGTTTGCATTAACTCGTACTTTCAGCGGTCATGCAGACAAGAAGAAAAAGTAGGAAGTGAATTATGGAAGTCACGGCTAAGTTAAAATTTGCACGAGTTGGCACCCAAAAGGCCCGTCTTGTTGCGGATCTAGTTCGCGGTAAAGATGTCAACGAAGCTATTCGTATTCTTGCTTTCAGTCCTAAGAAATCTTCAGAAATGATCAAGAAGTTGATCGAGTCTGCGGTTGCGAATGCTGAAGACAAAAAAGTTATCGATATTGATTCACTTTATGTGAAGACAATCACTGTTGACCAAGGCCCATCTATGCGTCGGTTCCGACCTCGCGCTCAGGGGAGAGCCTTTATGGTTAAAAAGAAGATGAGCCACATCAACTTAGTCTTGGACGAGAAGTAAGAGGAAGGGTCAGTAAGTGGGACAAAAAGTAAACCCGATTGGACTTAGAGTAGGCGTTATTAGAACTTGGGATTCTCGTTGGTTTGCCAGCGGACCTGAGTACATCAAAAACCTGCATGAAGATTTTAAACTTCGTAGCTACATTAAAAAGAAGCTAAAGCACGCAGGGGTCGCCAAAATCGAAATGGAAAGAGCCGTTAAGAAGGTGAAGATCATCATCTCTACAGCTCGCCCAGGTGTTGTTATTGGAAAAAAGGGTGCTGGGATTGATTCATTGAAAGCAGATATTCAACGTCTGACTGACAATGAAGTTTTCTTGAACATCCAAGAAGTTAGAAAGCCAGATTTGGATGCACAACTTGTTGCTGAGAATATTGCTCAACAGCTTGAAAAGCGTATCTCTTGGCGCCGAGCTCTTAAAAAGGGAATGGCAGCGTCTATTCGCAGCGGAGTTCGTGGAATTAAAATTATGGTGAGTGGACGTCTAGACGGCGCCGAAATCGCACGAACCGAGTGGTATAACGAGAAGAGCGTTCCTCTTCACACTCTTCGTGCCGATATCGACTACGGAACGGCTGAAGCACAGACCACTTATGGTGTTATTGGGCTAAAGGTTTGGATCTACCGTGGTGACGTTCTAGCAACTCGCGAAGTTGAGGAGGCGAACCGTGTTAAGTCCTAAACGTGTAAAGTGGCGTCGCCAGCACCGCGCTGGCTTTCGCGGAAAAGCTCAACGAGGAAGCTCGGTTGACTTTGGTGATTTTGGATTGGTTTCTATGGATGCTGGTCGATTGACGGCTCGTCAAATCGAAGCAGCTCGTATTGCGATTAACCGTTACGTAAAGCGTGGTGGTAAATTGTGGATCCGTGTTTTCCCGGATCGCCCAATCACTAAGAAGCCAGCTGAAACTCGAATGGGATCTGGTAAAGGTAGCCCTGAATTGTGGGTTGCTCAAATCAAACCTGGCCGAGTGATTTATGAAATAAACGGTGTAACTGAAGAGCAAGCTCGTGAGGCTTTCCGCCTTGCTTCTCATAAGTTGCCATTCCGAACGAAGTTCCTAGTACGGGAGTAGGCGTGAAATATTCAGAGATGAAAGACCTAACAGTCGACGAACTAAGAAGACGTTTACAGGACGGGCGTCGTCAGTTGTTTGAAACAAAGATGAAACACTCTTTGGGTCAGATCGCTAGCCCGATTACGATTCGTGACATTCGACGAGATTGCGCGCGAATCCAAACAGCATTGACTCAAAAGTTGAGCAGGTAATTGAGGTAACAAATGGCAGAAACTCAGCAAGCCAATCGTGGGCGTAGAAACGAAGTGGTCGGAGAAGTGATCAGTGACAAGATGGATAAGACCATCTCAGTTAAGATCTTTCGACTTGTAAAGCACCCTAAATACCAAAAGTTCATTCGCCGTACTTCCGTTTTTAAGGCGCATGACGAGAACAACACGGCAAAGACCGGTGACCGAGTTCGCATCGCTGAAACTCGTGCACTGAGCAAGACGAAGCGTTGGAAGCTTGCTGAAGTTCTTGAAACAGCTAAGCGTGTGTAATTGGAGATTTTGACATGATTCAAATGCAGACCAGAATGAAAGTTGCAGACAATTCAGGAGCCCGCGAAGTTCAGTGCGTAAAGGTTCTTGGAGGGTCAAAGCGTAGAACAGCTTCGGTGGGCGACATCGTAGTTGTTTCGATCAAGGACGCTGCCCCAAATTCCAAAGTGAAAAAGGGTGATGTTGCGAAAGCTGTAATCGTTCGATCGATTCACAAAATTCGCCGTCCTGATGGAAGTTATATTCGATTTGATGAGAACTCAGCAGTTCTTGTGAACCAAAACAAAGAGCCAATCGGAACTCGTATTTTTGGACCGGTTGCTCGTGAACTTCGTGCTAAGCAATTTGTGAAAATCATCTCGCTTGCACCGGAAGTTTTGTAGGAGAATGTGATGACGACTCTAGAACAACAATACAGAGATGAAGTCATTGCTCAGTTGAAGAAGCAGTTCAATCACAACTCAGTGATGGCTGTACCAAAAATTGAGAAGATCGTACTAAACACCTCTACTGGCGAGGCGGTAAAGAACCCTAAGCTTTTGAACACAGCGGTTGATGAGCTAACAGCCATCGCAGGTCAGAAAGCGGTTTTGACTCGCGCTCGTAACGCGATCTCTAACTTTAAACTTCGTGAAGGAATGCCTTTGGGTGCGCGAGTGACTCTTCGTCGCGAACGTATGTGGGCTTTTCTTGAGCGTCTTATCCACCTAACAATTCCTCAGGTGCGAGACTTCCGTGGTCTTTCTCCAAAAGGTTTTGATGGTCGTGGTAACTATAATATGGGTCTTAAAGAACAAATCGTTTTCCCTGAAATCGATTACGATAAAGTTGATAAGATTCGTGGTTTAAACATTACTATTGTCACATCAGCAAAAGACGATGCGCAAGGACGGGCTCTCCTTGAGGCCTTGGGCTTCCCGTTCAAAAAGTAAGTTGAGGAGAAGGATTTAATGGATACTATCGGAGATTTTCTAACTCGAATTCGTAACGCAGGTTTGGCTCAACACGATAAAGTGGATTTGCCAAACTCTAACATGCGCCAAAGTCTTGCTAAGCTTCTTGAAGCGAACGGCTACATCCGTAGCTACCGTGTCGCTAAAGATGGTAAACAAGGCATTATGCGCGTTTACTTGAAGTATTCGAAGGACGGCAACCACGTGATTAAAAACATCGAGCGTGTTTCGCGACCAAGCCGTCGAGTTTATGCAAAAGCAACAGATATCCCTAAAGTACGTTCTGGTTACGGTGTCGCCATCGTTTCAACGTCTAAGGGAGTGATGACAGGTGACCAAGCCGCCGAGAATAATATCGGCGGAGAAGTTATCTGTAAGATTTGGTAGGTGGAATATGTCGAGAGTAGGTAAAGCACCCGTATTTATTGCTGACAAAGTCCAAGTTGCCGTTAACGGAGACGAGGTTACGATCAAAGGTGGAAAGCACACCCAGGTTGTTAAAATGCAGCCAGTGATCGAAGCTAAAGTTGAAGACGGGAAAGTGGTCCTAACTCGAAAGAATGATGAACCACAGACTCGTGCTTATCATGGTCTTTATCGTGCACTTGTACAGAACGCCGTTACTGGTGTTTCAACAGGTTGGACAAAAGAGCTTGAGCTGAACGGTGTTGGTTATCGTGCGGCAGTTAAAGGTCGCGTTCTTGAGTTGAACTTAGGTTATTCTCATCCAATTAACTTTGATATCCCGGCCGATATTGAGATCACTGTTGATAAACAGACGAAAGTGATTGTTAACGGCCCAAGTCGTGAGCTTGTTGGTCAGGTTGCTGCGAAGATTCGCGGTTTCCGTCCGCCAGAGCCATACCTTGGTAAGGGTGTTAAATACTCAGACGAATACATCAAGCGTAAAGCTGGTAAGTCGGCTGGTAAGTAAGCTTTTGAGGTATAGAAATGAAAATTACATTTAAAAAGAAAACCGCAAAAAGCGTAAACAACCGGTTGAAAAACCGGGCTCGTATTCGCAAAAAAGTTTCTGGAACTGATGTTCGCCCGCGTTTGTGCATGTTCCGTAGTAACAAGCACACCTACGCTCAAATCATCGACGACACTCAAGGTGTGACGATCGCGTCTGCCTCGACTTTGTCTGTCGGTGGAGGGTCGAACATTGAAGCTGCTAAGAAAATCGGCGAAGCCGTCGCTAAAGCAGCTATGGCAAAGAACATTAAAGACGTCGTTTTTGATCGCAGTGGGTACGTCTACCACGGCCGCGTAAAAGCTCTTGCAGAGGGCGCACGCGAAGCTGGATTGAATTTTTAAGGAGACATTGTCTGTGGAGAATCAACAACAACAGCAAGAAGCACAGGAACGAGTCGTTGCAATTAACCGCGTCGCCAAAGTTGTAAAGGGTGGACGTCGGTTTTCATTCTCAGCTCTAGTTGTTGCCGGTGACGGCAATGGCCAGGTTGGAATGGGAACAGGTAAAGCTGGCGAAGTTCCAGAGGCTATCAGCAAAGCGGCACGTATCGCTAAGAAGACGATGGCTACCGTGAATTTGAAAGAGAACCGCACTATTCCTCACGAAGTTGTTGGTGAATTCGGTGCCGCTAAGGTGATTTTGATTCCTGCCGCTCCAGGTACAGGGGTTATCGCTGGTGGTCCAGTTCGAGCAGTCCTTGAGACAGTCGGTGTAAAAGATATTTTAACTAAGTGCGTTGGAACTCGTAACCCACATAATGCGGTTCGAGCAACTCTAGCTGGTCTTATTGAGCTTGCTGAAGGTGCCCCACGCGCTGGTGCTGAGAAGAACTAATTTTTAGGAGTCTGTTGAGATGGCCAAGTCATTCAAAGTTACTTTAAAACGCAGCACGATTGGTTGCACTCAAACCCAGAAGGACACGGTTCACTGCCTTGGTCTTCGTAAGATTGGTCAGTCGAAAGTGATCGCTGATAACCCGGCTAACCGTGGTCAGATCAAGAAAATTCAGCACATGCTTGAAGTGGAAGTGGAGAAGTAAAATGAGCTTACTTTCTGATTTACGCCCTCGTGGTGGTTCAACAAAGAAGAAATTCCGTGTCGGCCGTGGTCATGCCTCAGGCGCTGGTAAAACAGCTGGCCGTGGTCACAAAGGTCAAAAAGCTCGAAAAAGCCCTTCAATCCCTCGCGGTTTTGAAGGTGGTCAAATGCCAATTATGCGTCGTTTGCCGAAGTTCGGTTTTACTAACGCGGCATTTAAGAAGACCTTCGATATCATTAATATCAAGGATCTTGAGCGTTTCGATGGCGAGGTTACACCTGAAACATTGAAAGCTGCTGGTCTTGTAGGAAACAATCCTGTTAAAATTCTTGGCGATGGTGAACTTAAAAAAGGCCTAACGGTAAAAGCTAATAAGTTTAGCGCTTCTGCGGCGAAAGCCATTGAAGCTGCCGGTGGAAAGGCCGAAGTTTTATAATTTCCCCCAAGAAGAAGGAACAGGTACCTCGTGGCTGCTGACAACGTAAAGATTCCCACCGAACTGAGAGATCGACTTCTATTTACATTGATGGTCTTGGCCATTTATCGAATCGGAGTGCATGTTCCGACGCCTGGCGTGGACGGAAATGCTGTCCTTGAGTTTTTTCAAGCTCAAGGCGGCGGTATTTTTGGACTTTTCAACACCTTTACAGGTGGTGCCCTTGAGCAGTTCAGTGTTTTAGCTCTGGGGATCATGCCTTACATTTCAGCATCTATTATTTTTCAGCTTCTTCAGTCTGCTGTTCCTCAGCTAGAGGCCCTAAAGAAAGAAGGGGAAGCTGGTCGAAAGAAGTTAAACCAGTACACTCGATATGCGACCGTGATTCTCGCTTTGGCTCAGGGTTACGCGATGTCGCGTTGGTTTATGAATTCAAGCAGCCCGACGGGTGACGCTTTGGTAAACACGCCTATGTTCGGCGGGTTTATTCCTTTTCAAATCATGACACCGATCACGTTAGCCGCTGGTACCTGTTTTATTATGTGGCTAGGTGAGCAAATTAACGAGAAAGGTGTTGGTAACGGCGCCAGTCTTATCATCTTCGCCGGTATCGCAGCTGGAATCCCTAGCGGTGCGATCTCGTTGTACGATATGCTTTCTAAAGGCGATATGAGTTTGCCGGTAGCACTGATTGTTCTTGGTGGAATGGTTGCTGCTATTGCAGGTATTGTTTACGTCGAAGTGGCTCAACGTCGAATCCCGATTCATTACTCTCAGCGTGGAGCTGGAAAGCAGGCGATGCAGCAGCAGCAAAGTCACCTTCCTTTGAAGTTGAACTTTGCCAATGTGATTCCGCCGATTTTTGCATCTAGCTTACTTCTGTTCCCAGCAACCATGGCTCAATTTATTGACACCCCATGGATGCAGAATATTTCGCAACAGTTGACTCCGACGGGCTCGATTTACAACGTCTTGTTTGTCGGCTTGATTATCTTCTTCTGCTTTTTCTATACAGAAATCGTCTTTAACCCAACTGAGGTTTCGGACAACCTGAAGAAGTACGGTGGCTTTGTGCCAGGTATCCGTGCTGGGCGTAGTACAGCTGACTATATCAAGCGTGTTCTTGATCGCTTGACTGTTTTTGGTTCGATTTACTTGAGTATCGTTTGTATTGTTCCGACCTTGATTGTGTCGAAGATGAACCTACCGTTTTACTTCGGAGGGACAAGTCTTCTGATCCTTGTCGGTGTGGCGCTTGATACAAGTCAACAGATTCAGTCTCATCTTCTTACCGCTCGTTACGAAGGGCTGAAGAAGGGGATTAAAGTACGGTCTCGACGGGTGCAGTACTAATGAATTTAATTTTGTTTGGAGCTCCCGGAGCAGGAAAAGGAACGCAGTCAGCGAAGTTGGTGGAAGAGCTTGGATACAAGCACATCAGCACAGGGGACCTTTTCCGTTATGCGATGAAAAATGAAACGGCACTTGGTGTTGAAGCTAAGAAGTATGTTGATGCCGGGAAATTGGTTCCAGACTCTATTGTGATCGGAATGGTCGACGAAGCCTTTGGTGCCTTAGCTGGTGCTAGCTTTATCTTAGATGGGTTTCCTCGTACGGCTCCTCAAGCAGAAGCACTAGATAATCTGCTTGAGTCACATAGTTTAGATATCGGTAAGGTGATCTTTCTTGAGGTCCCTAAAGAGCTTCTGCTGGGGCGTCTAACCGGGCGTCGTGTGTGCAAGAACTGTGGTGCCACCTACCACGTAGAAGCTAAGCCTCCAGTTAAGGATGGCGTTTGTGATGTATGTAGTTCGGATCAGGTGGTTCAACGTAAAGACGATATGCCTGAAGTGATTGAAGAGCGACTTGAGGTTTACGAAAACTCAACAGCTCCTGTTAAAAGCTTTTACCTGGCTCAGGGCAAGCTGATTGAGCTTGACGGAACTGGGGAAGCTGATGATGTATTTGCCCGTATTAAGGGTGTTTTGAGCTAAAAGGTCTTTACTAAATTGGCGGCCGGTGTTAATTTCGGCTCCTTGTGTAAAGTTGGCTCGTATTTTGAATGTGATTTCGACATTGTTTTTTGAAAAAAGCGGTGTGATTACAAGAGCTTAGAGTGCGTTAGGTGACGCATTCAACTAGATATTAATCGGAGAGACTCAATGAAAGTTCGTCCGTCAGTAAAAAAGATTTGTAAGGATTGCAAAGTTATTAAGCGCAAGGGCGTTATCCGCGTGATTTGCAGTACAAACAAAAAACATAAGCAGAGACAGGGTTAATCAATGGCACGTGTAGCAGGTGTTGATCTTCCTAGAAACAAAAGATTAGTAGTCGCTTTACAGTACATTTTTGGTATTGGACCAACTCGCGCAAAGCAAATTTGCAAGTTGGGTAACTTCGACGACGCGTTAAGAACAGACAGCCTTACCGATGATCAAGTGGCCACACTTCGTGGAATCATCGATAACAATTTTAAAGTTGAAGGTGACCTTCGACGTGACATCGGTCTTTCGATCAAGCGTCTTATGGATCTAGGTTGCTATCGCGGCATTCGCCACAGAAAAGGTCTTCCTGTTCGTGGACAGAGTACTCGTCAAAACGCAAGAACTCGTAAAGGTCCGAAGAAGACCGTCGCGAACAAGAAAAAAGCAGTTTAAGTAAAGGCTAAGGTCAATGGCAGGAAAAAAGGCGACAAAAAAGAAAGTCAAAAAGAACATCCCACATGGACGATGCTATATCCAAGCTGGATTTGGTAACACCATCGTGACTATGACAGACCCAAGCGGTGACGCTGTTTGCTGGTCTACAGCAGGAATGTTGGGATTCAAAGGAAGCCGTAAAGGGACTCCATTCGCTGCACAGGTTGCTGCGGAAGATGCTGCTAAAAAGGCAGTTGAAAACGGAATGAAGTCTGTAGACGTATTTTTGAACGGTCCTGGCGCTGGACGCGAACCTGCGGTTCGTGCTGTAGCCGCTGCAGGCTTGCGAGTGACTTCGATGAAAGATGTGACTCCAATCCCTCATAACGGATGCCGTCCACCTAAGCGTCGTCGAATTTAATTAGTATTGAAAAAAGGGGCATAGCTTTGTCTGAAATCACTATACAGCAGCACTACTATAAATTTTGGCGGGATCTTATCCGTCCTCGTGGATTTGAAGTTGATAAAGAGTCTCTAACTTCCACTTTCGGTAAATTCCATGTTCGCCCTCTTGAGCGCGGATACGGTGTTACTTTGGGTAACTCTCTTCGTCGGGTTCTTTTGAGCTCTATGATGGGTTCTGCCGTTACTGCGGTAAAACTTGAAGGTGTTCTTCATGAGTTCTCAACTATGCCTGACGTTCTTGAAGATGTAACNGACATCATCCTGAACCTTAAAGAAGTTCGTTTTAAGCAATACGATGCTGAGCCTAAAACTCTTCGTATCATTAAAGAGGACGCTGGCCCAATCACTGCGGCTGACATCCAAACGACGGACTCCGTTGAAGTTTTGAACCCGGATCAGCATATTGCTACTTTGGGTAAAACTGGGAAATTTGAAGCCGAGATCATTGTTAGCTTTGGTCGTGGCTATGAAGAAGCNGAAGCTCATCGNGCAGACCTNCCAGTNGGGTTTATCTCNGTTGACGCTCTGTTTAGCCCNATCCGCAAGGTGAACTTTGTCGTTGGGAATGCTCGTGTNGGTCAACGGACTGATTACGATTCACTTTCTTTTGAGCTTTGGACGGATGGTTCATTGAAGCCGGACGAGGCTGTTGCTCTTGCTTCTAAGATCATGAAAGAACAGCTTCAAGTTTTTGTCACTTTCGACGAGGCGTCTGAGCCTGAGGAAGTGAGCCACGAAGATAAAGCCCCACAATTGAACGACAATTTGTTCCGTTCAGTTGATGATCTAGAGCTTTCTGTTCGNTCAGCAAACTGCTTGAAGAACGCCAACATCCGCTACATCGGTGAGTTGGTTACACGTTCTGAAGCTGAAATGCTTAAGACCAAAAACTTCGGTCGTAAGTCATTGAATGAAATTAAAGAAATCCTTGTGACAATGGGATTGTCTCTTGGAATGAAGATTGAGGGATGGCCACCTCCAGGTTGGGATCCAAATGCTCCTCGACCAGCTGCGGCTGCACCTGCTGCTGAGCCAGCAATGCAACCAACTGCTGACCCGGCTACTACTACAACCACTTACGGGTCAACAGGCGGCGGTTACTACGGAGACGGTTCAGGTAACCCTCAGTAAGACTGAAGACGCTTTTTAGAGGTAATAATTATGAGACATAGAGTTACAAAACATCACTTCGGAAGACGTACTGGCCCACGCAAGGCTTTGATTCGTGGATTGGTGAGTTCATTGGTTGAGCACGGTCGCATTACAACGACTCTTGCCAANGCAAAAGAGCTTCGTCGTCATGTTGAAAAAGCAGTAACTGTAGGTAAAAAAGGCGGAGTTCACGCTAACAGAACTCTTCTTTCGAAGTACCCAAATTCTGATACTGTATCGACGATTGTAAACGATCTNTCTAAGCGATTTGCTGACCGACCAGGTGGATACACTCGCATTTTGAAAACAGGCAACCGTCCTGGTGATAATGCTCCAATGGCGATCATCGAATTTGTCGACTACAACCCAGCTGACGTTGATAACAGCTCGTCTGTTGTAGAGTACAAGGTTGCTAAGAAGCGCGTTGATCAAAAACGTAAAACTCTTCGTAAGATTCAATCAGAGTCTCGTAGAATTAATCGTCAAAACGCCTAGAATAGATCGCCATGAATGCGCATCTTAAAGGTTTAGCCGCAGTTGTTTCAATTGCGGCTTTTGTTTTTGGATATTTCCACTTTACCGGCACAAGTCTGAAGCAGACGCAGCAACTGCCGGAGTCTTCCCGTATATTAGATGAATTCGAGTCGAATGGACTGAAGGACTTTGAGCTGACCGATACCAAAGGTCAGAAGTTCAACTTTTCTGACTTCAAGGGCAAGGGCCTCATAGTCAACTTTTGGGCGTCATGGTGTGAACCATGTGTCGAAGAGGTTCCGTCGCTTGTGCGTCTTATCAAGAAGTTTGAAGGGGAGTTGCAGATTGTAGCGATCTCTGCGGACTACACCAAAGAGGACTTGCTGGCATTTGTGGACGCCTTTAATTTTGATCAGCCAAATATTCGAATTACCTGGGAAACGGACCGAAAAATGGCGAAAGCATTTGGGGTTCAGGCGCTACCAGAGTCTTATATTTTTGATCGCGATCAAAAGCTGATTCGGAAAGTGGCTGGTGTCGAAGACTGGGATCTTCCTGAGGTTCACCAGTTCTTTAACCTTTTACTTAATGACCCTGATCGGCTTCGTCCTTCGACGGATGCCTCTGCACATCAGTAGCCCATAGATTGCACTTCGGTGCTTTTATGTAATACTTGGACCCGTTAGAATCTGATTTCTATCTGATAACGGAGACCACTTTATGGGACTGATTTTAAAGCAGATATTCTCCTTTTTGAAACTTCTGAATTCCGATACGGGAACGAATCAATTGGCTTGGGGAATAGCCATGGGGTTCGTGTTGGGGATGACCCCGGTGTTTGCGCTACAATCGCTGGTGGTCTTCGTATTGATCTTCTTGTTTCGAATTCAGCTTGGTGCTGCCTTGTTGTCGGCATTCTTCTTTAAATTTGCAGCCTTTTTATTGGATCCCGTCTTTGATGAGGTAGGTATGTTGGTGCTTCAACAGGAAGCGCTTCAGCCCTTGTTTACGTCAATGTACAACATGCCGATCATTCCGTTTACTAGGTTCAACAATACGATAGTCATGGGGTCGGCGGCAGTGACCCTGCCTTTGCTACCAGTTGTTTTCGTTTTTGCTCGGATTTTTATTGTTAAATACCGCATTCAAGTGGTTGAGCGATTCAAGCAGTCGAAGTTCTTTAAAGCGATGAAGGCGACAAGTGTATACAAGTGGTACTACAAGTACGACGAGCTTTACGGTTAGGGCGAGGAAAAGATGTCAGACAACGAGAATCAAAACGAAAGCCAATCGAAGAACAACTCATCATCGACATCTTCTGAAGGTGAAATGTCCAAGCCATCTGGGGGAGCGGAGTCTGTGAACGATCAATCAAAGTCCAGTCAGAAAAGTAAGGCAGCTAAGAAGAAGGGGCCAATACGTACTGAGTCCATTGTTCCTGTCTTAGTGATAGGAGGGTTGCTTTATGCCTACATGCATTTCTTTTTTGATAGTCACATTCGAAAGGGCATGGAGTGGACGCTGACTCAGGTTCACGGCGCCGAAGTGAATATTGGAAAGTTGGAGTCCAGTTTTTGGAAGGCTTACCTGTTTATCGACAATATTGAAGTTACGGACAAAGATAAACCGGAGAGAAACTTGGTAAAAGTCGGAAAGATTCGTCTTCAGTTTTTGTGGGACGGATTACTTCGAGCAAAACTGGTTTCTGAACAGTCGGGTGTGACTGGAATCGAGCCTTGGGCCAAACGGAAGAAACCCGGGCGAGTGCTTCCGAAAGATACGAAGTCATCGAAAGCCTTACGTGAAGCCGAGGACCTTGTCGTTGGTCAGGCTAAGAAAGAATTTGAAGGCAATGTTTTGGGTGACGTTGCTGGTATTCTTGGCGGCGAAAAACCAGAGGATCAATTGAAGGCCATCGCTGGAGAACTGGCCTCTGAAAAAAAGATTAACGAACTGAAGGCTGATCTTGATGCCAAGAAAGCGGCTTGGGATGAGCGTCTGAAGCAATTGCCCGATTCAAGTAAAATCAAAGAATACGAGGCCAAGTTCAAGGCATTGAAAATAGATACAAGCGACCCGGTTAAGTTTGCGAAATCGGTGAAGGAAGCCGACAAGCTTCTGAAAGATGTTGATAAGACTGTCCGGCTTGTAAAGACCACGAATAGTGAGTTGTCCGGTGATTTAAAAGCCTTTAAGTCCGAGATCGGACAAATCAAAGCGCTTGCAGAGAACGACCTTAAGGACTTGAAGAAGCGGCTAAATATCCCAGAGATCAATACGAGTGATCTTTCGAAGAAGTTGTTCCTATCCTATTTTAGTCAGCAGCTGGGCTCTTATAAAAAGTATATCGATCTAGGGAAGGAATATATTCCAGCTCCGAATTCGAAAGAGGAGCGGGCTGAAAAGAAAGAGGAACAGATAGTTCCTAGACAACGCAGTGAAGGTCGAGACGTGACCTTTAAGATTACGACGTCTTACCCCACGTTTTGGTTTAAGAAAGTGGAGATTGGATCTGTGCTGGGAAGCACAGAGGCAAGTGGAACCATTCAGGGCATGTTGACGGATTTGACCTCGCACCAGAATGTTGTTGGTAAGCCGACTGTGTTGAAGTTGAAAGGGGAGTTCCCGAAGCAAAACATCTATGGCTTTGATGGAAACGTCGTTGTGGATCACCGAAAAGAGCCTTTTGAAACTTTCGACTTTAGAGTGTCGAGGTTTCCGGTGGGTTACCAGAAGATGTCGGACTCTGGAGACGTTAGGTTTAATATCAACTCAGCAAATGGTGCGACTTCGGTTGTTGGCCGTAGTCAGAATGGGCAGGCCCAGATTGCAAGCCGTACCATCTTTTCAGACGTGGACTACCAGGTTGAAGCGAAGTCTAAGGTCTTAGAAACAATTTTAAACGACGTTGCGTCGTCGACGAAGCAAATCGATGTGATCGCGAAAGCAAGTGGCCCGTGGGCTAATCTTGATTTTGATGTGAAGTCGACCTTGGGTGATAACCTGAGCAAGGCTTTTAAAGCAGCATTGCAGAAGCAGATTGATGCGGCCGAAAAGCAATTGAAAGACCTGATTAATGGAAAGATCGGCCCAGGGGAGTCTCAACTTTTGAAAGATCTTGGCTTGGCTGAAAACGAGAACTTCAAGAAGCTCCAGGAAGTGAATGCTAAGCTGGACAAGATTAAGCAAGATATTTCGAAGTCGAAAAAACAGCCACTTAAGAATCCTGCTATTGAAAAAGAAAAGAAGAAAGTCGAAAAGAAACTGGAAAAAGAAGGCAAGAAGCTTCTTAAAAGTTTAGGCTTTTAAAGGTTTCAACGATGGACTCCATCTTTAGGACGCCGGAGTGGATAACCGATTTGATGTCTGCGCCGGTAGGGCCTTGAACAGGATAATAGCCCACAGTAGGTTCATAAGGTGGTTGATTTCCATGTCGAAGAAGGTCACCTCAATCACACTGTTTAGCAGAAAAAAGACTTGGGCAGACAGAAGGCCGAAGTAAAGTCCTGACTCCCACGCTTCGTTTGCGCTTCGGTACAGCCTCCAGTTCAAAAAGAGCATGATCCCTAGCAGAATAAGAAAGCTGATGAAGCCGAACAGTCCGGTTTCAGCAAGTATGTGCAGATACAAGTTATGGGCATGACTGATGAAAGTTGGATCGTGTGGCTTTATTCGCGCGTAGTAGGCAGGAAGCTCGTGTCTAAAAGTACCAAGCCCAGAGCCAAGAAGCGGGCGGTCTTTAAACATCATCAAAGCGGACTCCCAGAGGTCGAGTCGAATGCGGGCCGATGTGTCGGCTTGGTAATTTCGAACGCTGTGAACACGGTTATGAAAGGCCGGGGACTTGTAGTACAGGGTGCCGATAAGGATCGATCCTAACAGGATCATACTAATAAAAAGCTTTCGGCTTGCGATCAGAGTCATCAATATGAGGGTTATGCAGTAACCTAAAAAAGCTCCTCGACTGAAACTGAAAAACAACCCAGACATCGAGCTTAGGCCAACGATAAGTAGCCAAATGTGAGGTTTGATTTGCTTTGTTAGACGCCACTGGCGGTAAAACAATCCAAATCCGATGAGGCTAAAGGCTCCCATGAATGTCGAGAACGTTAGCGATCCACTGAAAAAGCCGGTCGCGCGAAACAGGTTTTCGATAGGGTGAAGAATCTGGCGGCCAGGGCGAATAAGTTCGATCCCGGTAAGGCTTTGCCAAGTTCCATACAGACCCGAGAGTCCCGCGACAATGAGTGAACCATGGATCCATTTTTTGAGGTTGAAACGGTGGCCCAGTACACGGAGCAAGAAGACAATTGCGTATAGACCAGGGATCCATTTTAAATTGAAGATCGCTTTCATAAGGTGGGTGTTTTGATAGCTAATTAGCGTTGGAATAAGCCACGCGATCATAATGACGCCAAGAATTCGGTCGACGGGGGGAAGTTTGAAGTGATCCCAGACCTTGGAGCGAGAGATGCCGAGGTAAACAGCGTAGCCGGCCGAGAAAAAGAAGACAAAGTTCCAAACCAAGCTAAGTACAGCATTTGAGGAAGGAAGCCCGATAAAATACAAGGCCATAAAAAAGGCAACGACTTGGTACCAGGTTTTAGATGGAAATTGTATGGGTGATCGGGGAAGTTCAGATGAAGTCATAGGTCATGCTATCACGCTATAAAATGCTGACTATTCCCTTGCATGACAATCTGCGATAAGACAGAAAAGTAAGGCCGCTTTGATGGGGCGGAGAATGCTAGAATATCGACAGGATCAAGTTCAAGGGTCGTCACAGGAAGACGTGTCGATCCGCTGAAATTATCAGCAAGCAAAGTCATAGGACGCAAACAAGAGGTCATTGCAGGGTGTTCAGGGAATTTGTCAGAGTTTTCAGTTATGACATTTTTGCGAAAGCCATCGCCGGTTGTTCGCTGTTTCTGATTATCCGTATTCTAAGTCCTTCACAGTATGCCGATTATAGTTTTTTTTGGAGCATGTCCTTTTTGTCGGCGGGCTTTTTTGCGGCCAGTTTGAATAAAACCATCGTTGTCGGTTATGAGGATCTACAACTTGCGGACCGAAAAGGGATGTTGCTTGTTGCTCAGTTGATGATCGTTGGTCTTAGCTCGGCCCTGATTCTGGTTTTAAATTCGGCGAGCGCAGAGTTTGTTCTAGGTGGTGTAACATTTGCGCTTGGTGTGGCTGGCTTGGATTTTTCGAAGGCTTTGTACCAGCGCTCGCTAAACTTCAAAGCGTTTCCATTGGTCGAAGTTTTTAAGAACTCGGTGATCTTGGTGGGACTGTTGCTGTTACTTTATAAAGGCATCGATGGACAGCGAGTGTTATTGCTGCAAGGCGGACTCGGTGCGATTGCAGCGGTGGTTGTGCTTACCAGGATACGTCCTAATTTTGATGGGTTTCGTTGGCGTGAAACGTTCCGTTTGTATAAAAGCATCTGTCGTTCTGACTACGTGTACTTATATCTGTACTTAGGGATCATTGCTGTCTTTATTCAGACGGATGTTTTTATGCTTCGAAAGCTGTCGACGGACTTACAACTGGCGACGTACTCGTCAAGCTATCGTTACTACGCTTTGGCTGTGATGGCTTTGGAGAGCGTGAACAACGTCCAGTTACCTATGTTGATGTCGGCCGAATCAAAGGGCCAGGTGCAGGCCATATTCCGGTCGCATAAAAAAATGGTCATGGCCTATGTTCCGGTCTGTTTAGCCGGAGCCATATTAAGCCCGTTTTGGATTCCGCTGATTGACCAAGGGAAGTATCCGGATGCGCCGATTGTGTTCGGAATCCTATCTGTCTCGGCCATATTTAGTTTCGGCTGGAGTCCATTGATTAACGTGTTGTTTTCGGAGAAGCGATTTAAGGCGATCTGTCTGTTTGCCATTTTTGGATGGCTGATCAACGTTGGGTTGAACCGAGTATTGGTTCCTCAGCTTGGTGCTCCGGGGGCGGCTATCGCGACCTTTTCCGGGTTTTTATTTATAAATGGTTCGGTTTTCTGGACAGCAATGAAGGTTTTAAAAGGACGAATGGATCGTTTGGCCCCCTAGGGGAGTGTAGGGTTCCGTGTTTTATCCGCAGAAGAAAGTGTAGGCTAAAGTGACTGAGTTTTCTGTACGTGAAGATTTTATTGTTTTTTCACCTCCAACTCTTGGTGATGAAGAGTGTGCAGCTGTTGAGAAAGTTTTAAGGTCGGGGTGGTTGTCGACGGGGCCTGAAACGGTGGCCTTCGAAAGTGAGTTTTCTAAAAAGGTGGGGGCGGAAAGTGCCTTGGCTGTTAACTCCTGTACGGCCGCACTGCACCTGGCTTTGCTTGCGCACGGAGTCGGGCCCGGGGACGAGGTATTGACGACGCCGATGACTTTTGCAGCAACGGTGAACGTGATCGAGCATGTCGGTGCAACTCCAGTTTTCGTGGATGTTCATCCTGAGACCTTATTGATGGACCCGTCTAAAATCGCGGGATGTATAACGAAGAAGTCAAAAGTCATTTTGCCGG
>NYZX01000136.1 GCA_002686065.1 Pseudobdellovibrionaceae bacterium
AATAAACGGTCGAAACATAAAGTCCGGTTGAGACTTCTCGCCTAAGTATTCTTTGAACAACTTTCGATATCGAGACTGCCTCTCTTTGGCTGTACGCCCAAGCTCCAGGTACCACTTTGGAATGGCTAAAAGATCTGTCCAGCGACTTTTCTTACCGTATGCATAGAAGCCGTAACTTGAGTATTGATAGAACTGCAACTTGGAAAGCGGAACTAAACCCGCTCGAACAGGATTAGCTTCGATATAAAAATGAACTCGCATCAGGTGATCGCTGTTCTCGATGAGGGGCGTCTTGGGCCGTTCATTAGCCACTTTTCCGGAGGACTTGTTGATGCGATTAAAGCTCCTTCCAAATTTAGCGTGGGCGATGCGCATAAACTGCGACAAATAACTGGAGGAGTCAGCGTAGTCCATACCCATATGGACGTGATTGCTCATCAGACAATAAGACGTTAATTGGACTTGGCCATCGACAGAATCATGCTCCAAAGCGTACTTCGTGCAGTCCATATAGACGTACTTGATCGCTGAACTTTCTAAAAGATAGGACTTATTGTGACAACGCCAAAACTTATGGACACTGCCGGAGTCGTAAAATAGCTGGGCTGACCGAGGCAAACGCATAACCCTCAATGAAGCAACTTCCGTGCGCAGTCCTGTGCCCGCCCTTTCCCTGACCACGTCCGAATCCGGCTAAAATGATCGAATCCCGAACTCCGTCACTTTACTCTCAAACGTCTCCATGGGCCTCTTAGACATGGGGCTAACTGAAAAAGATCACTCGTAGCGAAATGAAGTAGAAGCCGCCTGCCAATCCTCAAGACCGACTACACGCCACTGAAGTCGCATGGTGATAGTACCACCTGGCTTCATATGACCACCAATACCCTCTGCAATCTGACGACTCGCACCAGCAAACTGCCCATAATCAGCTTGCTTGCCTTTGAACGCATCGCTTATCTGGCTCGAACAAATATCGTCAAAACAAGACTCAATAAATAGCGTACCGAACTCGACTTTTCCGCCACCGACAAAGCTCAAAGCATATAAATCGTAGGTAAACGAGGGCGGCGCTATGGTCATATCACCACGAGTGTATTCGACATCCACGATAAATGGCTGGCTAGGGTTTAAGAAGACTTCTACCGGCTGCGGTAAGGCAGCTGCAAACGAAGTCGTTAAAGTAATAGCAATAGCTGCGAGTAATGATCTCATAGAAACTCCCCAATTGGTTTATCTATAAACAAAATTCAATATCGGGCTAACTTCGAGGTCAAGCCGTCACAACCAATGCGGCTGTCTGCATCAATGACCAACCACCGACCAAAAAACGCCCCAAACATGGGGAACACCGAGAAGAATTGAGAGATCCGTAAAACAGAGTCTCGCCAAACTGAACGAGAGAAGAGTTGAAATTATTGTGGTTTTCGAAAAGCTCCATCTGACCGAACGTCAAATGGAGGTGGCAGGCGGATTTGAACCTTTCGAGCTGCGGCAAATTGCGAAGCAATTTGATGCTGTCTCGTGGCTAACGAATGTATATGAGTGCCCACTATGTCGGGGCCGCTTGCGGCCAAATTATTTTGAAAAATAATTTGAGGAAAATCGACGCAGTTAACGCTGCTGTCCCAAATGGACAGCGCGGAAACAAGGAGAAGTCTACCCACAGCGAGCCCCTGCGAGCGAGGACCACATAAAACAAAACCCCTTTCGGGGTTTGGTTTTTTAATGGAGGTGGCAGGCGGATTTGAACCGCCGTAGACGGATTTGCAGTCCGCTGGATAGCCGCTCTCCCATGCCACCGGAAGATCCACGACTTTAATCATTTTCCTCAAATAGTGCAACCGCTAGCGACGACTAAGATAGAAAACTCAACTCATATAAATAATATAAGTATATGCCCGCCAAGCACCTAACTAGTTGAAAATTGTTGCTAATTTCTTGAAATTTAAAAAAGTCCACTGCATCGCCTGATCAATATGCTGAGGGCTCATCGCTTCCCTTGCCTCAAGATCAGCCAAAGTACGAGCGATTTTTACCAAAGCCATGCGACGACGCCGCGACATCCGTAGCTCGGGCATAACGGACTCCAGGTCGTACTTTTTCACCCAAGCCTCTACAATGTCATCAGCAATCAAGGCATTTGGCAGCATCTGCTGGCGATACTGCTTTCGGAAGGTGATTGCGGACTGCACCTTTTGAAAAATGGCCTCGACACCAACCTCTTCTCCACCACTATAGGGTTCAGTCATCTCTAGCATATGAAAGCGGTCCAACAGTGGCCCGCTTAGTTTTTCTAAGTAGCTCCGACAACGAATCAAGCTGTAACGACAATTGGGCATTTTATCCGGCACAAGGTCGCCACAAGGACATAAGTTACTTGTCGCCAAAAGCAAAAAACGGGCTGGCAATTTAACCACCTGATCCCGTCTGGCGACGGTCACATACCCTTTTTGAATGGGCTCTCGAAGAGACTCCTTCACTTGTGAATTGAACTCAAGAAGCTCATCTAAAACCAGAACTCCACCATGGGCTTTTGAAATAATACCCGGTCGAACCGGATAGCCGCCGCCAACCATCGCGACTTCAGACACCGAGTGATGAGGCTGAATACATGGACGCCATTCCAAGTCTCCGCCAAGAATCCGGTGAATCTGCCTAGCCTGTTCAAACTCGCGGTCTTGTGGGTGATCAAGCAGACTATGTATAGCTTCAATACAGGTCGTCTTTCCACTTCCAGCGGGACCGGCAAACAAACACGGGTGCTCCCCTGCTGCGACCACAGCCATACTTTTAGAAAGCTCAACCGGAAACTTTAAGTTTTGCCGAGATGGCCGAGTATAGTGCCGAACTCGCTGGTTGGGCTTTACATCCGTTGGTGAATCCAGCTCATTTAAGTATCCTATTTGCCGGGTTTCAAATTCAAAGGACTCGTGGCTTAGCCCTGTCATGACCGATGTGTGCTTCGAGTAGCGTAGCAAAGACTTTAGGTCGTCCGGAACGATCACCGCCCCTTGCAAGTCCAATTCACCATAAAGCTTCACGTCCTGACCAGGAGGGTTAGGAACCTGCCCTGTTTCCCAAAGGTAAGCCGCCGCAACCGCCAAGTCCAACCCCTGACTTTGCTTTTTCAATTGAGCTGGCCTTAGGTTAACAACAACCTGTTGCCCCTGCGGCATCGAGTAACCCTGGTTTTTTAAAGCTGATTTAATCCGAAGAACGCTTTCTTTGATCAATGCATCCGGCTGCCCAAGAAAGTGAATGTTTGGAACCCCCGGCATCAAGCTGACTTCGATTTCGACCGGAACTAATTCAATACCTTGTTTGATATAACTTTGTACTTTCATACAAAAAGGCCCAAGCAAAGCTTGGGCCTTTCGCGAGAACACACTGATTGATTCTCATACTGTCCGGCCGGACAACGCCGGACTATTCCTGACCGAGGAGATCGCCATCTTGACTAACAAGATACCTGGTTCCTGGTCTCAGGACTCCACGTCCATCACGTAGGACAACTGTCTCTTTCGGGGCAAAAGACTTCATCGAACCGTCTGGATAAAACCGAACCCATCCGGATACCTTGATAGGCTGATCTGATATCTTCGGAAGGAACACGCCGGGGGACGAGGATGTTGATCCAATGTATCGCCCGCTAGAAACACAACCTTCAATTTGTGATGGATTGTCGGCATAAATATTCACATGCCCCTCAGCGTGGCACTCGACGATACCCACAGTAACGCTCGAAAGTCTTTGACCATGGGGCAAAGAATACACTTCCGATTCCGTCACCTTATACAAACCAAGACCCGTAATTTCATCTTTAAGGTATCCCACCTCTAAGGGGAAAAAGCTGTAACGCCCAACGGACACCGAAGACTGCGAATAAGTCCAACAACGTCTGACATGGCCCTGCCTATCTCGCTCGATGTAAGAGTCGTACTCTAAAGGGCGACGTCCAAGAACGCGATTGACCGACTCCGCCCCAAAACAAGCGAATGGCCCCATGGTCACATCATTAGAAAGATTGCCGGCCTTCCAGTTTAAATCCGAATAGAAACTAACAGATGAACCAGAAATAAACTGAGCCCCTTGGTATTGAAAATCACCATAAGCTCGACAGGACTTTACCGTTAGGTCCATATAGACCTGTTCAAGCACACAGCGCCCCGTCGACCCTGGGTCCCCGAATAAGAAGTTCCCTTCTCCGGTGGCTTTCACATCGACGTAGAAAAAAGGCTCTGTCGTATCTGCGTATTTAAGCTCTAGGAAGGTGGCCGCAAACAAAAAGGGTCCGACTTTCATTCGATGAACTGGTCCGTCTTTAGCATCACCAAATTCAATCTTTTCAAGTCTATACGAGTATCCATACTGACGAGAAAGATGCATTTTAGGCGGACCATCAAACGAAACCCTGTGGCCCCCTTGGAAGATAAGCTTAGAAAGATGCAATTCATAGTGATCAGCATCCTTTTCAGATTCAGACTGAAGACGATCAATAGTAAATGTCAGTCCATTGATTCTAAAATCCGGTGAATTGTGTACCCGATACCAACCCGGCGCCGCCACATCTGGTGATAGCTCGATGTCCTGCCCCAAAAATGAAAGCTTTATATTTTGCTGCTGGATGGAGTGGTTAATCATTTTTTCGACATCGCCCACTGAATCAGCCTGATTAAGCCCAATCCTTGTAGACGCCTCTAAGTAGTCGCAGACCCGAACGGCTTGCTCTGGCTCCCCTTTAATAATTGAAACCGATTTTTTTCTGTAAATACAAAGCCCACCTAAAAAACTAGAATTCGAAGTGTCTCCCTGAAAGTAGTTATTGTACGGGGTAAAATCTGTGTCCGCATATGTATAAACCGTTTCGATCCCGTTTGCGAAAACCCCATAGCGTTTAAAGTGGGTGTACAGCTCATCATCTGACAACACAAAGTAGTCTTTGCTGGTCATCAAAGTCGCGGCACGACGAACTTTGGTCGTATCCCGAAGTCGGCCGTAATACAGAATCCCTTCTTCATGAGGAATCAAAGCCAACTTATCGACATCTGGAAGTCGCTTGTACAAGAACTCACTGACGTTTACTTCGGCCCCATTACCGAAACCAAAGTTTCTATGCTTAACCATTTGAACAACAAGGCAGTTCGTACCAGCAATCAAACTTTCATAAGAATCGTCAACTTCAACCACCGAGTTATCGACAAAGTTCCAATTGAGGTAATCTGCCAATCGTTTAAATCCACGGTCAAGATTTGAACGTCGCCCAAGTTTTTCTAACAGCTGATTCCAAGCCTCACGAATTTGGTGTCGATCACGGTGAGTGTCATACACTCGGTCACCTGAAGGTGTCAGATAATTGGCATCAACGGACATGCCCTCATCATCCAGTCGACGAATACCGTCGGGTATGTCCACTTTCGGCTTATAGGGTTTCGACCAGAAATCCTCAAAATAAGGACGATAGGTATTTCTAGTTTCCCACATATCAAGTAATCGAACACTCACCACATAATCACCAAGTTGACCTTTTACACCAGGTGACACACCAAAAGGGTCTTCTTTTTTACGGGTGGACCGACCAGAGCCTTCATCCTTTTCATCCGCTTTACGATTTGAATTAATAATTTCTAATACAGCCTTCTTGTGGGCGGCACTATCCATACAGACGTAGGCGTCTCCACCATTTCCACTATGACCACCCGCACCTGCGGAGGCTGTGACACNAAAAAACAAAAGGCCTATCGACAAAGCGACCTTTCTTGGAAGAGCTTTTTTACCTCTAACCAAACTCATTGTTCGATCTCCTTTGATTCTAATTTTTCATTTACATTTGTTAGCGGAAAAAAGTGGATTGCTAGCTGGTACACTTCATCCGCATGATCATATTGGTCGGCCAAATCGGCCACCTTCCGCTTAAAGTCATCAATCATGACTTTCACTNCCGGTATCATTTCTAAAGGAATGGGAAGACTTAAACTGCTGGATTCCCGAAGCCGGAAATCAACTTCGTCTATAGCTTTTTCAGCCTGCTTAAGTATTTGTTTTTGCAAAGACCGTCGAACAACCGAGGTCGAATTGAAATCCACCCAGTTCGATGACTTCGTGTTTAAAAGATATTGGCCATCCTCGCCCACCGTGATGTGGTTTGATTCTTCAAGGATCTCAAGCGCCAATCGCAAGGTCTTAACATCAATACCGACCCGATTAGCCATCCAAACTTCGTCATTTTCAAAATCTTCCAGGTGAAACAAATCTAAGATCGCAAAAAAGTACCACTTCGAAATCGGCTTCAACCCTTGATGATCCAATGTCCGATGATTCGCCCCAAGGTCGCCATTCCCCTGAAACAGGACAAGCTCTTCCTCTAAGTCCATTCGCAACTTATCTAAGCAAGACTGCATAAAGCCGACGGACGGACGTCTTTGATCATTTAAAATTTTAGATAATAAGCCTGGATCGACATTTAAACTTCTAGCAAATGCACGCAATGAATAGGCCGGATTGCCCTCTTTCCGGTTTAAAAACTCGCGCTTAAGAATCTTCAAAAAGACGCGAGGGTTGGGTTGGCGTTGAACGCTTTGCTTTTCCATAAGCGCAATCTATCAGCCACTAGAAGATGACACGACGACTTTGACAACAAAGTGTTGACACTCACATTCAACGTGGTGATGCCTACAATGCAGCTATGTAATTTGTATAATTTAGGCCTACAGATCGTCCGGCGACAGGTCAGCCAAAGGATGATGCTCGTCCAATGTTCTTTGCATCCGACCAGTAGAAACATTGGTGTAGATCTGAGTGGTTTGAATGGACGAATGCCCAAGTAAGACTTGAATTGACCGCAAGTCGGCCCCAGCTTCAAGAAGGGCTGTGGCNCAGCCATGCCGAAATTGGTGCGGACTAATGACATCTTCGAAACCCGCCTTCGCCGACCAGGCTTTCAGCCAACGCCAAATATCAACACGTGACGGCCGGTGCCCGCGATCATTCACCAAAATCGTTTTTTCAGTTCCACGAATCAGATGAGGCCGAACGTCTTTAATATAAATTCGAAGTTCCGAGTTNAAATTTTCAGTCAAAGGAACGATTCGTTCTTTGTTGCCCTTACCGAGAACTTTTAACCAAGCCTCGGTTTGATGATAGTCTTGTAGATCAAGACCGATCAGCTCGGTTACTCGACAGCCAAGCCCATACAACATCATTAGAACCATTTGGTTACGTGCCGATCGATAAGAATCCTCAACCTGGCTGGCGTTGACCAGGGCTTGATAGTCTTTAAAGCTAAGCGCTTTAGGGAGACTTGTTTTAACCTTCGGTGGACGAAGACTTTGCAGTTCAGGAACTTTCTGCCCCTGCCGTTCGCAAAATTTAAAATAGGTTCTTAATGAACTGATCACCCTAGCCTGTGAGCGCGTCGATAAACCACGCTTCTTCATGTACTCATAGATTTGGCTGATATCTTTGTGCTTCTTCTTAAAAGCTTCGAAAAGCTCCAAATCACGGCGATAGGCCATCACCGTGTTTTGTGATCTGCCTCGGACATGTTGTAAATCATCAAAGAACTCAATCCAATAGTCCAGCATCTCCTAATGATAGGCCACGCCCAACGACATGTCAAAACCCCCCAATTTAGACCCANCGCGCTCGCNGAANNCGATGACCGACTGAACCCACGGACGGGTGTGCCCTAGTTGAGATAAATCAAAGTCACACAACCAAGCAGGACCTTAAACAGATAGACTAAAAAAGAGAATTTAAAGGCCGCCAAAACCCTGTAGAACAGAAATCTTACCAATATCCACAGCCTCACCCGTCGATGGGTCGGCCACTTCAACTCGTAATGCAATCGTTGCCGTTAAGTCATCGCTTTGTGTTTCCACATCGTTCGAGACCAAGCGAATATTAATAGGTAAACCATCCAAACTTGCCCCGTTCACCAGCTCTAGATCAACATAGTATTGCCCTTCACTGATTTGAACATCCGAAATCTGGTTATACACCAAGGTGTATTGCCCCTGAAGTTCAGGGCTGTTGACAAACATATCGATCACTAAACCCGCGCGACGAGGCAGCTCAGGGTTGTTGCGATCAAAAAAGTAGATCACTAAGTCTGTAATGTCTCCGTGATAAATGTCCATGCCTGTTAGGGCTGGCAAATCCCAGACCGCCAGCAAGCCAGCGATCGGACCATAAGCCGCAGACCGGTTTGTTGGCGCTTCAGTAAATCGAGTCAAAAAGTCTGATTCGGCGTAGTAAATATTTGAATAGGGATCGCTGGAATCATAAGCCGTCACTCCAGCGTATTGTGACGATGTTTGCTGCAACAAAGGAGCGACAGACTCAGCCCCTGCGACGACAACAGCGGGATCCATATCGGATTCAAGGCTTCGGTATTGGTTCGAACAAGCCATTAGGAACACAACCGGTACTAGCGCGAATCTTTTTAAAAACCCCATAGTTATCTTCTTTCGTTACTTTCTATCGTCTTCAATTCTTAGTTTAAGATGTACTGTAGTCCACCGCAGTTAGCGCCATTCGAGGTCGCTAAACGCATGTCAACAAAGGCACTGAACGGATACTGCTCGTTCGCACGGAAGCGACTGACACGGTAACCACCTGATGAAGAAATCGGAAACCCGATCAATTCAAATTGGATGATCTGACCTGTCGAAGTCGACTGACCTTGCACGACGATGTTTCTAGTGATGTTGTATCCATCAATTTGACCAGCTTGAACGGTCGTCAAGATGTACTCACCAGGAAGCAGTTGGCAATAGCCAAGCCCTTGATCGTGCTGGACTGTTAGGCGTCCGTAAACTTGAACGGGAGCTCCAGATAGGTTGCCCTGATAAACGTAGTTATTATTATAGTTAATCTGATTCATATAGGACGGATCTGTTACGATCTGCATCGCAAGCTCCATATTGTAACTGGACATCTGCGCGTCAGCTAAAGCCTCGGCAATGATGTTTGAGTTACCAGAGATCCCTGTCCCCAGGTTGTTACATTGGTAGTAACCGGTCGTCGTGTTGTAGCAGTTCTGACCAACAACCCCGTTGTTTGCAACAACTCGGCTACTGTCATCTGATCCACCACAACCCACGTTAAGGACTAGGTTCATAGCTACAAGTAGCAGTCCTAGTTTTGTGAGGCGATTCTTATAAAGTTTCATGGCTTGTTCCTCCGTTAGTAAAACCTTATTGAATTTCGTTTCCGTTAAAAGCGTCTTCTAAATTGATATCTGTAAATGTAGCGAACTTGACGTACCCATTGTCCGGCTCAAGTGAGCGAAAGGTATTAACGCCTTCGCCATCTTTCCATGCACGGCAGTCATAAGGACCAGCCCAGATCTGCCAGCAGTGGTAGTACCCGTAAGGGGCAACTGTGTCGTCAAAGTTACGAAACCAAAGTGACCCACTGACTGTTGTTGGACCCTGTCCATCACCCGTCTGAAAGCCACCACCGTCGATCACCAAAACAACCGCGCCGTAGAAATCTTGAAAGAATCCGTGGAACTGCGGAACAGCACCAGCATCCAAGAAACGGTTGTACTTCGCGGCTTGCTCAAGAACCTTGGCCTCCTCGCTTGAAGAGATATTTTGGTCGTAAGCTTCATCACCTGGAAAGTTGTTGATGTCACCATTTACAAGGACCCACTCTTGGTAAACACCTTGATCGTTGTAGCTGATCGCGATGCGCCCACCATAACCTTGTCCTCGTCGAACCAGGTTGACGTTCAAACGAACATTTTGTGGGTTTACAACGGTTAAGTTGTTGAACTCAGAAAAGGTCGCCAGGTCGAACTCACCGTTCGCAGTATCATTAATAGTTAATGGGGTTGTTGCGCCATAGCTCCAAAGGCCACTTTGAGTAGAACCTGTGTTGCCATTCCCGGTTGGCGGAACAAAAGGTCCTGATGGTTGGGCTGGAACTTCGGTCGTTGTCGAAGCGCCTGGTACAGCTGAGTCCTTCTCTTCAGCACAGCTGAAGAGTAAGAAAGGGACTATTATAAGTAGTGTTAGCTGTTTCATTTTAAACTCCTAAAAGTGAAACTCTCACTGTTAGGTATTACAAAGCCTGTGCCCAATTGAGAAAAACAGTCCTAAAGTATTGATATGACTAAGGTTTAGTTAAAAAGTGTCTAGATCTAAGACAATTCGCAAAAGTGTCAAACCGATCATATAGAGACATTCCACGTCACTTTTGCGATTTCCCCAATGATTCTAGGTGTTTCAATATGATACAAATCGATACACCCCCCTGTCCAAAATCTGAACAAGTCTGCTAAGGTTCCGAATTTTCTTATTTTTTTAAAGGTAAAGGTCTTAAGTTTTTGCCGACTCAACCGAAGACATGTGTATGCGTTTTAATTATATTAATTTCGTCACATTTTCCGTAATGACATTCTTCGTTGTGCGCGTCGCAATGGGTTTTATTGGCTGATCAGATCTCTGTCGAGGCCAAAGGTCGCTGAACCGCTTCGGACTCTAGAAGTTCCGCTGTTGGGTAGTAGTGCTTAAGAATGTCTCGATAGGTAAAACCTTGCTCAGCCAAGTATTTTGCCCCCCATTGACATAGGCCAACTCCGTGGCCAAAACCTTTCCCACGAAAAACGACCTGCTTCTCACCAAAAGACATCTTAAATAGCGTACTTTTCAATCGCCCAAACCCAAGCAGCTTCCTAAGGTCTTGCCCCGAAATCTTGCGGCTTCCGACACCCCAAAATTGAGCTTCGACCATATGAGCCCTCCCCGAGCTAGAGGTCTCCGAAACCCTTAAAGCACGCAGTCGAGCCGTCTCTTTTAAGCCAAAATGCTGCCTTAGCTGAGACTCCAGTTCCTCTCGACTTCTCTTAAAAACCCAAGACTTGTAAGGGCTCTGCTTATTCTGGATTCCTTTAATTAGACCAAAGCTTTGCCCCTCACCCCACACCTCGGCAGGGCTCTCGGTCGACCCCGCACTATCAGCGTGATAATAAGCGGTGATCAAATCACCTTTTTGGTCCGTTAAAAACTGCCCTCTTGTTTCGGACAAAGCCGACCGGACCTTTTGTTCGGTCGCCTTTGAAAGAGCATGACTTTCCAACGGGCGGTACACCTGATCCATAACCGTGGCTTCGACATCAAAGCTACGATATCGACGATGTTGAATCACGTTCCTAACGTAAGTTCGCGACGCGATCGCCTGCGCCTTCAAGGCCTCAATCCCCCAACCCACAGGCATCTCAGAGGGCAGAACGCCCATTAGATACTCGTTCATCATAAGTATCGCGATCGCCTGATACTTGGCTGAAGCATGATAGTTTAGCAACACCTTCTCGGGAACTGCGACACCATCTACTTTTAAACCCGTGCCTTCAACATAAACCGAATAGCCTTGGTATTTAGACTGATCATAAAAAAAGTTTTGTTGTGACTGTCCCTCGAAAAGCTCGATGGGATCTGGTTTTAGCTGAACAATACGAGACAGCTGGCCAACAACGGAAAGAGGTTTATCTGATCTTAAAACTCGAACTCGAACTTCGGACTCAGCAATGGCACTGACACCCATAAACAACAAAAGCAGGCCCATACAGCCTGCAGTTGCGAAAGTTAGGAATGTCCTCTGCTGAACCAAGACGCCGCCTCCTTGCGATAGCCTTCTCTAAAGTCTAGTGGTGGAAACCTGTTCCGCCAACAGGTTTAAGAGTCTTTCTTTTCCAAGAAAGGGGCAACCAAGTCCATTGGAAGCGGAAAGATCACCGTCTTCATGTTGTTGTCCGTGATTTCGTTTAAGGTTTGCAAATAAGCCAACTGGAGGGCTGACGGTGACTCGGCTAGCTTATTCGAAGCTTGAGCTAGCTTTTCAGCACGCTGCAGCTCCCCTTCAGCGTTAATAACCTTTGCCCGACGCTCACGCTCGGCCTCGGCCTGGCGAGCCATGGCCTTCTGCATATCGGTCGGAAGATCGATCTGCTTTGTTTCAACCATCGAAATCTTGATTCCCCACGGCTCGGTTGCTTTATCTAAGATATCCTGCAAGGTGTGGTTGATTTCTTCGCGGCTGGCAAGAAGGTCATCTAGCTCGTACTGCCCCAGTACCGAACGCAAGGTCGTCTGCGCCAGTTGCGTGGTTGCTACAAAGTAGTTTTCGACACGGTTGATGGCGTCGTCAGGACGAAGCACACGGAAGTAAATAACGGCATTCACTTTAATGGTGACGTTATCCTTAGTGATCACATCCTGAGGCTCGATATCCAAAGTGACCGTCCGAGTATCTACTCGAATCAACCGTTCGATAAACGGAACTAAAATGATCAGACCAGGCCCGCGAGTTCCAACATAGCGACCCAGTCGCAAAACCACACCACGTTCCCATTCCGGTAAAATTTTGAAGATGTTTGCCAGTACAAATAAAATAAATGCACCAACAGCAATCACTGCTGAAAAACCCATTATGACTCCTTTTGGATCGATTCAATCGATAAAGTTAAACCTTTGATAGCGGTGATACGAACTTCGTCGCCAAGGGCCACCTTTGGCCCACCTTTAAACTTCCATCGTTCACCATAGACTTCGACCTGCCCCACCGTGCCACTTCCATTGACACTCGCGACAACCGCCGTCTTTCCAATCAACTCTTTTTCATCCCCCAGGGTCTTTACCCCAAAGGTTTTATAGGCCAGGTACCCCAAACCAAGGGTCACGGCGCTTAACATTCCTGTCACCACTAGAATTAACATCAATGGTAGCTCCACTCCTGTTTCCGCTTTGTCGAATAAAAACAAGCTTCCAAGAAAAAACGAAGCAATTCCACCGATTCCAAGAACGCCAAAGCTGGGTAGAAAAGCTTCGGCAATCATAAACCCAAGCCCCAGCAGGATCAGAAGCAAACCGCCCCACCAGACATCTAACTTGTGCAAGCTAACCAATCCGACAACCAAGCCCATCGCTCCAAGTACGCCGGGCAGAATGGTCCCCGGGTGAGTGACCTCAAAGTATAAAAGGCCCAGGCTACCCATAAAAATCAAATAGGCCACCTGAGGATCTGTCACTAGTTCCAGCGCCTTACTTCGTAGGTCGGGCTCGAACACCTGAATCGGACCGACGGCCACAGTCGTCACGGTCGATTCGCTGAGCTTGACCTCTCGACCTTTTGAAAATTCCAAAAAGTCAGACTCACGTTTAGCTAAAAAATCGATCGCCTTTAAATCATAAGCCTCTTCAGCACTGACCGCTTTCGCGTCAACGATGATGTCACGACCAAATTGAACATTCCGGCCACGAAGCTTCGTAATGCCCTCCATCCAACTGCGCGTATCATTCACCATTTTTTTTCGTAAGTCCTCTGGCATTTCCTGCCCAGAACCAGCGATCGGCGTAGCGGCCCCCAGATTGGTGGCCTGCATAGCTCCAGCAACATGACAGGCTTGTAAAATGATGGCGCCAGCACTTCCGGCATGACCGCCACTTGGCGTGACCAAACACAAGTATGGGATTGGAGAATTTAAAATCTCTTCGACGATCAAACGAGTCGTCTGCAAACTGCCACCTGGTGTATTAATCCGTAAAAAAATGGACGAGCACCCTTTTTCAGCCGCTCGCTTTTTTACCCGATGCAGATTATCCAAAGTCACCGGACCGACCGTTTCAGTCAGATCGACCTGCACCGTACAGTTCGCAGAAGCGACAGTCGAAAAACCGAAAACCAAAAGTATCGAAAAAACCCAATTCATCATGCTTTTGCAAACCCCTGAAGTCGGCCCCAAAGAGCCTTCTTGTTCTGCTGAACGGCAGGTCCGGAACCCATATAGGACTCGATCGGCTCAGCGACAAGAACCGACGAAGCCTGCAGCCCCGAAACAGCCTGCAGCGAACCAAACACCAAAGCTTTTTCCGCTGTTCGATTCAGTTGCCATTCTGATTCTTCAAGAACCGTAAAATCAGA
>NYZX01000137.1 GCA_002686065.1 Pseudobdellovibrionaceae bacterium
AAATCATCGGGGTGTTGATCTGCTGAGCGCGACCGATGAAGTTGTTCGATTCAAACCCAAAATGGCTTTGAGGAACTTTATGAAGCTCAGCCAAGGTCCGACCGAAGTTTTCCCAAAAAACCGCGGTCTGGCGTCCTGTATCAACCCAATCAATGATTAAAAGGTCTTTGTGATGAAGCAACAAGTTCGGAGTTACAACCGTCTTGGTTGCCGCCATTTTTTTTAAACCAAGCACCTCTGCATCAAAAAGAGCTTGCCCAATATGCTCGGAGTTATGCTTCACAAAGAAGGTTCCTGATGGTGTCCGGATTCGATAGGCTTCAGATACGGACCCACCGTGAACCGAACGCATTTCTAACACGTCCTCTTGAATAAGGTCTTGTATACGCTTTACAAATGGATCCATCCTGACTTCAACGATAGATCAGTTCGAGAGGCTCGTCATCGGTATTTCTTGAATGATTCGACAGACGGTTTAAGGTCCCTATTTGGAACAAGACAGTAGCTCATCACCTGCAAGCACAAGATCTTTAAGATGATCGATCAGCTCTTCGTCAACCGGGTCGCAAGAAACCACTTTGGTTTCAGACATACAGGGACCAGGCGTCGAATTCGGATAAACCGTCAAGCCCTCTTCCGACCCCTGCTCTGGGATTTGGTAAATACCAACAGGAAGAACTAAGCCTATCAGGTGACTGGACTCGCTCGAAGCTGGACAAATAGAAACACCATCTGCGGTCGAGCCTTCATAGCGCACTTCGCAAAGCTGACTCAACTGCCAGTGCTCCTGAACGGCCGCCACCAAGTCATCCGGCAGACAAAAGACTTCCGACTGTTCAACCCACTGAGATTCGACCACAGCATAAGACTTCACGAGAACCTCACCTGAATCCACATCGATATCCGCCTGATACACTCGAACCGGATCGGCTTCAGTCAGCTCGACAACGCCATAGTCTAGAAAGGGCAAACGAAGGGTGGATCCGAAATCAGCCGGGCTTCCAATTTCTACTGTTGTGGCTTTCTCAGAACCATCAAGATCCTCGTCACCCCCGTTCTCGTTGCACGAGAACGCAAGGGCAGCGACGAGAAATAAAAAAAGCCAAGTTCGATTCCGCATATCTATTAAGACTCCTAGTCCCTTAGGAAGCAATCTCGGTGCCACGGCAGGCGCACTAGGACTGACCTAGCTGTCTAATGACTTTACGCATGATATTTTTTAACAGGGAGTTCTCAATTTGAGATCGCCTTAAAGCCTTGTGCAGTCGCCCTTCCAGAAGATCCAGGCATCCCCAATAAATGTCTTTCGACGTTCATTGACGATAACACCACCACCATCTTTCAGCGCGTACACCGGATTCTTGCGAGTCAGTGAATACTTCGACAGCGAATCAATAAATCGCTTTGAGTTCCGAAAGTGCGGAAAGAATTCGAAGTCGACCAAATTCAGTCCTCGAAGGTTTCGTAGACCAATCTCATTGTCGTCGGCGTCGTACTCTGGAGTCCCGGCCAAATCAATCCGAGGGGTCATGATAATCGCTCCAGCACTTAAGCCAGCCAGAATACCACCTCGGCGTGAGTACTCTTGAAACATTCCGAACAAGCCGCTTTTTTTCAAATGATGAAGCATATAAAAAGTGTTCCCACCAGCAAGATAAATCACATCGGCTGATAGGCAGTGCTTCACATGATCTTTCGTGCTTGGGCGATCCAGGTGAAGAATCTGAAATTGATCAAAACCAAATCGCTGATAACGACGAACCGCTTTTCGAAAAAACACATCACTTTGGTCGTAACAATATGGCACGTAGGTAAAAGACTTTCGTGACTCTTCAACCAATTCAGCCAGATGCTGATGAATATAGCGGTTTTCATCCATCTGACCGCCAGAGTATAAGACGTACTTCTTCGACATTGGTCTAGTCTACCCAGATATTAACAACATTCAACAGATCATCTAAACCCGTCTGGCCCTGAAGCCGATAGATCTTGTGAAGGTGAGGACTATATGGCGGATAACTCTAAACAAACCGTTTTGACATTCAACGCAGGTGAATTCGTCATTCGTGAAAAAACCATGACCGACGGGATCTATATCGTCAAAGAAGGTCAACTTGAATGCTTCAAACAGCAAAACGGCGCCAAAATTCCATTGGGCATCATCGGTTCCGGCGAATACATTGGCGAAATGTCTTTACTGATGGACCGCCCTCATAGCTCCAATGTCGTTGCCTTGACCGACGTCAAAGTCATTGTCATCTCGAAGGAAAAAATCGAAACCCAGATAGAAAACTCACCGGGCTGGCTTGTGGCATTGGCCAAGGGACTCGTCACTCGCTTGCAAAACACAAATGAGCTTCTTAAAAAATCCGGTTACGTCGACGACAGCATTGCCACCAAGGCAAAAGCGATCGCCTATAACGGAAATAAAAAGGCCAGCTAAGAAGGCTGTCTCAAAATGGGACATGCTTCATTTTTAGCAAGCTAACACCGATATCTATATATGGCACAAGGACAGGCAGAAAAATTTGTACGGCGGGCACCCCGCTACGTTCTCAGACCCGAGGACAACCGCTTTCTGCGCTTTGCCTACCAGTGGGATAAAAACAAAACCTATACCACTGAATTCATCAATATTTCCAAAACGGGTGTCGCTTTCCTTATCGACCCAGAGGACGCTCCTAACCATGGGGAACTCATTAAAATTGAAGTCCCTATACCTGGTGGAAGCCAGATTGCCTGGTGGGGACGTGTTGCTCGAATCCAGGATTACAACCCCAAGTCAAAATGGCTTTGGAGTAAAAACTCGGATCGCTCGGAAGACCAGCGAGTCATGGTCGGCGTTGAATTTATGAACTTACCAGATGGGCACTCACTGGCCATCGAAACTGGGCTTGAAAACAAATCGGTCGAAGTTAAAAAGCACCAAGCTAAAGTTCAGCGCGACGCTTTTTTCAATTCTATCTCTGAAAACAAAAGTCGATTTGCTCTTTATATGACCTATGTCGTCCTTGCCATCGTTGCATCTATCATTATCATTCGCCCCTGGTTTTCTTCGATTCCGGAGGTCGACAGATCGACTGGTATGCAAAAGGGCATCGATGTTCTTTTCGACCACCGTGATGCTGGCTCCCACCCTGACGATCCAGAGCGATTCAACGATTAGTTGTATAACCCTGGCTTACAGGCTCGGCGAAGCAAGCTCACCGACAATTTTTGAAACTCGTTTTTGATTAGCTCCTAGGTCCGAGTACCCAACACGTGAGGCGGACCGGAACTTGAATTCATTGGCTGAAACCTGCAAGACTTCCAAGTCATCAACATAACCAAACAAGCCCGTCTTAAACGTGAAGTGCCAATACCGATTTCTGGTATTGATCAGCTGCCCCCCATTGGCCTCCACAACCGACACCCAGTCTATGATGTCACCACCCTCTTGGTTTTTCACGACAACCGAAGTGGCAAAACAATTAGGAGTTTCCGGACAGGGGCGCAATTGCCCTTCGACAAGGCCAACCCCTGCTGGCACCTCATGAGAGGCCTCAGCAAACACACCAAGTCTTAAAAAAAACAGACATACGACAAGAGTCAACCAGCTGACCAAAGTGACTACGATGGGCTTCAAGCTAATTAAGCTTCGAAAATACCAAGCCACCCCGGAAAACAAGTGAGTGATATTCTTCAAGAATGCCGGTCGCTTGCCTTCAAAGAAATGCCCTAAAAACTGAAGAGCCCAACCCACTAAAAAGAAGATCAACCCAACAGGCCAGGCAAAGTAAAACAAAGGAAGCGAAACCAATATCATGGGNATCCCCACGGCATGAGTCAGCTTATTCCAAACATTTTGATGATAGTTCATATAGTCTTGTAGCATGAGNCAAGTATATCCACATTGACCCTAATTGAAATTAGAANCTTGGAAATTCAGTTTTGCGTGACGNGCTGGAAAGAATGCGATTTATGTATTCAGAACGAGGAAAAAAAGTCCCACCAAAGGCCTCGGTGGCCGGTGTCACCATNTGGATATCAACAAAGTCNTGCCCCGTTTCCCACATTTTTTCTAACAGATGGTACAAACAAAATTTCGACGCATTATCCTTAAGAAAAAACATACTNTCCCCGCTGAACACGCCTCCTAGATAGACTCCGTACATCCCTCCGACCAACTGATTCTCGCTCCAGCATTCAATCGAATGGGCATAGCCATCTTTAAAAAACTGAATATAGGCCTTTCGCATCTCGTCGGTTATCCAGGTTCCTGGCCCTTCTTTACGTTTGGCCTTCGAGCAGGCGTCGATGACCTCTTCAAATTCAGTATCGATTCGCAATTCAAAGTTTGTCTTTCGAAGGAACTTCTTAAACGACTTNGGCACCTTGTAGGACTGGCGTGTAATNACGCCCCTNCGATCCGGGCTGAACCACAACAACGGATGATCATCGTGAGGCCACGGAAAAATTCCGAAGCTATAGGCCTCAAACAAAAGCTCNGTGTCGAGTTCGCCACCCACGGCAACGATACCTTGATCCAAAGCGAAGCTTGGGTCCGGAAAGTAATCGCGTTGCTGTTTATAGAAGCCGTACTTCATTCATCCCCTGCTGAAATCGAGTTCCCCTCAAAGTAATTGTAGATTTCAGGCTTTAAATCGACACCCTCTTTTTGAGCCAACCGGACCATGTCCAGCANNTTCAACTGCTGGCGCTGNAAGCGCGCTTTATGATGCGCTTCTTGCAGAAACTCGGCCGGAGGGGCCTCAATCGCTTTGATCTCATTCGGCCGATGATCAATCTGATGAATGCAGTCCCAGCGTTTCAANAGATTCACGGCGGTTTCAAGCCGAAAATCNCGCGAGTGATAAAAGTGCAGCTGATTCCGCATATAATCGTAACCTTCCACNAAAATACGGTCCGGGTAATCTTCGATCATCTGATAGACTTTGCGAATGAAGCTTGGTTCGGGGTTCGCCCATTTGATAAAGTCGGTCTGAATGGTGACGTCATCGGGGTCGTACAGCAGATGGCAACTGGCTGGCTGCCCGTCTCGTCCGGCCCGTCCCACCTCTTGATAGTAGGCCTCCACCGATCCNGGCATTTCCATATGAATAATCTGACGAACATCCGCCTTATTAATACCTAAACCAAAAGCCGGCGTNGCCAACATCAGGTTTACTTTGCCTTTTAAAAACTGCTCTTGGTTGGACCGACGATGGTGATCTTTCAGCTGTCCGTGATAGACAAGGTGCTCAAAGCCAAGGCGGCGAAGCTCTGCCGACGTCTTTCGAAGGGTGTCGATCAAGGCGAAATAGATGATACATGGCCCCGGACTCTGATGAGATAGCCCCACGACAGAGCGGACCTTTTCTTCAANACCGTAGACAAAGTGGCTTTGCACAGCCAGGTTTTCACGCTCGAANCCAGAAACAAAGACCGCTGACTCGGAAATNCCTAACTGATCACTGATGTCTTTTTGAACCTCAGGTGTCGCCGTCGCGGTGAGAGCAATGGTCAAAGGCTCTCCAAGCTCTTTGCGCCAATCTTTAATCCGGGTGTAGTCAGGGCGAAAATCATGCCCCCACTGCGAAATACAGTGGGCCTCATCAATCGCCAACAGCCGGATCGGGTGAGCCTTGATCGCCTCGATAAATTCACTTTTACGAAACCGTTCCGGTGTCACAAAGACCAAGTCGACGGATTTTTGCTTGAGGGCCCGATAGGCCGACTCACGTTCATCTCGGCTGATCGACGAGTTGATCGCCCTAGCCCGAATGCCGAACTTTTTGGCCTGATCCACTTGATCCTTCATCAAAGCAATCAAGGGTGAAATCACAAGAACCAGCCCATCCCCCATCGCCGCCGGAATCTGATAACACAGGGATTTCCCGCCTCCCGTCGGCATCACCGCCAATGTATTCGTTCCCGCAGCCAAGGATTGCATGGCTTCCGCCTGAACCCCGCGGAAAGCGTCGAAACCAAATCTGTTTTTAAGTAGATCCTGGGCTAAGTCCAAATTCAAAGTCGATCTCCCTGCAACAACACTATCTCACTGATATCTGGCCTGTTTTAACGACCAAAAGCCCCGAATCTAGGCCGGAAAATCCGACAAAATCCGTGGATTCCCCCCTCAAAAGGGGATTTTATCCCAAAGTACGCCCAAAAAACTATTTATAGAACGCAAAATTTGGACTTCTAGCTGTCTGTATGATAAATGCTAGAACTTAAATTTAAAGAATCACTTACGTTTTCTAGGCGCTAGGTCTGGGAGATAAACACTTAATAGGATGAGGTAAAGTCCATGGCTGCGAAACGGGACGTTACGAAAATTCGTAACATCGGTATTTCTGCTCACATTGACTCAGGTAAGACAACACTTACCGAGCGTATTCTGTTTTACACAGGTCGAATTCACGCTATCCACGATGTTCGTGGTAAAGATGGCGTCGGCGCAAAGATGGACTCGATGGAACTCGAGCGTGAGCGCGGGATCACAATTCAGTCGGCCGCAACCAACGTTCATTGGGGCGAGACCGAAATCAACATCATCGATACTCCCGGACACGTTGACTTTACGGTCGAAGTGGAACGATCACTTCGAGTTCTTGATGGTGCGATTCTGGTTCTTTCAGGTGTGGAAGGTGTTCAATCACAAACTTTCACGGTTGACCGTCAGATGCGTCGATACAACGTACCTCGTATCGCTTTTGTTAACAAATGTGACCGTTCTGGTGCCAACCCACTTGCTGTCGCCGAAGACCTTCGCGAAAAGCTAGCTCTTGATTCTGTAATGCTTCAGTTGCCAATCGGCCTTGAAGACGAGCACAAAGGGGTGATCGACCTTGTTACTATGAAGGCGATGTACTTCGACGGTGAACACGGTGAGCAAATTCGTTTCGAAGAGATC
>NYZX01000138.1 GCA_002686065.1 Pseudobdellovibrionaceae bacterium
ATGTTTTAAATCATTTACACAAGGATTGGGACTTGATGATAGCTCATCCACCCTGTACGCATTTATCGGTTTCGAAAAGGTGGTTGCTGATCGCCAAGGCGCTTTCGATGGTTGCGCCACCCTCGAAGTGTTCCCGAGCGGTTTGGCTTAGATCGCCATGCTGCTTAAGTTGATCAATCAATTGGTCCGCCGTCATGCCTGCTGGGATGCGCAGTCCACGGTAAAGGATGATTTCTTTTTCCGGATGAGCTGAGGCCACTGGTTGTGATTGGTCCAAGCGAACGCCATCGAAATTAACAATTTGATGTTTTAACGTAGAAAGCGTGGCGGCCAGCTTGTGGATCCAGGTCATGCCGCCTTTAGCTTTATTGTTGTGAATGGCTTGATACTGAACGGGGCGTATTTCACGCAGCTCAGTTTCGGACGATTTGTAGTAATCCATTACGGGTGTCGAGGTAAACAGTTGATGAAAGTCGGAGTACGAAATTTTATCGTGGTCGCTAAGGGCCAGGTAGGCGCCTTGAATGGCTGATGTCAGGTTGGTGTAGTCTTCGATGTTTAGCCAAGTTATGTCGGCAATCAGTTCGTCGGTCCAATTGATTTTGGTCCCATAACCCAGGTGAAGTTTTTGGTCGAGGTAGGGGATGACCCTTTGTCGAAATTGAAGATCCAGTTTGGCTCGCAGCAGTTCTTGCTTGTGGTTGGGCGCTGAAAACTTTGACACATCGTAGGCGTCTAAGGAAATGATGCGTGAAACAACGCGGGGGTGGACGCGTTCTCGTACCCAGTTGTCCAGTCCGTGCGATTTGATTCGGGCTCTGACTGCGCTGCCCCGTATCGGTGAGGATGTCCAGCTTGTTAGGCGAACGGGAACATCAAAAAGCCTTTGGTAGCTTTCAAGGGGCTCCATCTGGCTAGAAGAAACAATCATGATCTCGTTTGCCGTTCCCAATAAAAAGTTCTCGATCCACTTCTGTGCCCCACGGCTTTCAAGGACGTCTGCCCCGGCAATCAAGGTGATGTGTAAATCCTTTGAGAGCTGCTTTCGTAAGTACCGAACGACTTCCGGAGGCTTAAGCTTTAGGTCGAGTGACAAGTAGACGTCAGGGTGATCAAAGTACCGGGCTTCAAGAAATTCGAGTCGTTTGTTCCAGCCCAGCGCAAAGGGCTTATGGAATGTGTAAAAGTTGGGAACGACAATGACGGCGTCAAAACCTTCTGATTTCAGCAGGCTCTCGGTGATATGTTCATGCCCCAGATGGTAGGGGCTAAAGGTGCCCGGGTAGATGGCGACTCGTTGGATGTCCGAGCGCTCTGTCATTCGGTGTAATCGAGCGGCTTCGGCCAAAGTGGAGGAAAGAGCCCCTAGGGCCAATAAGGCTACTACGACAGCTAGCTGCCGTATATTCGATTGATTCATCGGTCCCTCCAAGTGCAGGGACGCTATCATAAAAGGTGATTATTTAACTAGCAGCCAGGAAGGGCTTAAAAAAAAGGCTATGTCTTCGGAAAAAAAGTAAAGAAAGCCCTGTTATTTTAGGCTTTCTTTAACAAATCGGGTCATGTAGTACCGGACGAGGTAATCAAGATTGATTTTGCTGTCTTTAAAGCGCCAATTGAGCTCGCCAAACGCGCCCCAGTGAGCTTGAAGTAAGTCGTGTGACATGGCCGTCCCTGGGTCGGCTGCACCCGGTGTAGCAAGGTGGTGGGCGGTGACATGATTTAGGATGATGGCAATCTCGCCTGGACGGGTCATTGAAAAGATCAGCTTATAGCCATTGCGAAACAGCATGAAGTCGGCCACGGTTTTGGAGATCCCATAGATCTTAACCTGCCCAATTTGCGAGCCTTTTAGCTCGTTGAAGGCGGAGCAAGATTCGATAAAGGCGGCGCGAAGGTCACGAAGGAAATCAATAGTTTCCGTTTTAAGCATTTCGGACTGATTGTTCAGCCCATCTAGCTCGACGATTCCCTGTTCTTCCATTCGTTGTTCGGCAACAACAAGATCTTTGATCCAATCAATTCGTCCCACGTGTTTCCCCCCAAAAGAAAACTACACTTTAGTAGTATAGCCTTTCCTGCCGCATTAGACCTGTAAAACCAGCCATCGAACACCGCATCATGCTGAAAATTTCACTGTGTGGGCGGGATTGTCAAGCTTTGTCGAATTTTCATTCTTTATTGCGGCGAAAGCTAAACGCTTCTAATCTTTGACTTTATTTGTGTTCGTTTTAGACTATCTAGGTTTTTACCCCTTAAAAAAAGTGAGGTTGTTCATTATGTCTCGAATTCTATTATCTTTGGTTTGCGCTGGTCTTGTGGGATTTTCCTTCGGTTGTGCCAGTAAAGATAAAAACGGTGCCGGTGATACGGGTGTTGCTGTAGGCGATGTTGATAGCGATGCGTCTATCACGACAAAAACCTTCGACGAAGGTGGATCAGATAGCGGAAACATCGATGGTTTGTCTTCGATCTTTTTTGACTACGACAAAGCGGTTTTGACGTCAGCGGCTCGAGCGACTTTGGCTTCTAACGCCAAGTGGATTCGTGACAATAACGTCAGCGTACGCATTGAAGGTCATTGTGATGCTCGTGGTTCTAACGAGTACAACTTGGCCCTTGGTGAGCGTCGTGCACAATCTGTGAAACGATATCTTGTAAATCTTGGTGTGCCTGAAGCTAAGTTAACCATTCTTAGCTGGGGTGAAGAGCGTCCGGTTGATTCTGGTGATTCAGAGTCTGCGTATGCTAAAAACCGACGCGCCAACTTCGTACCAGTTACTCAGTAAGAGGTCGCATGATCTCGCGGGGGCTGATCATCGCATGTATAGCCAGTTTTGTACTGGGGTGTGTTGGGCCAGCTCCTTATCAAGAATATACTTTGTCCGAAGCCGCCATGGCTTCGGCTAAAGCCGCCAACGCATCTTTGTACTCACCCGGCGTTTGGTCTCAGGCAGAAGAAGCTTACTTCGAAGCAAAGAAACATTTTAAAGAACGTGAATACGATGATGCTGCTGTTAAGTTTGAAGAAGCACGTCGTTTGGCCGAACGAGCTGAAAACATCAGTCGCTTAAAGAAATTCCAATCCGGAGAAAGTTTTTGATATGAGACATTTATTGATCCTGCTAATTGCCCTTCCGATGCTGTCTTCATGTATTCGAACTCGAAGTGATCTAGAGGAAAAGCAACAGGCCGAACAGGTTGAAAATCAACTTCAAAGCCTTCAAAAGTTAAAGGCTGACTCGGACAATAGGTTGGTTTCTTTAGAAGATCAGGTGCGCGAGCTAACTGGTCGCCTTGAGGTGGCCGAGCGTCAGCTAGGCCAGATGGATCAAGGGCAAGCTGAGAATCTAAAGGGTGTTCAGGAAAAAATGACCATTCTAGAGGAAGCTGTTACCAAGCTGGACGTTCAGGTGCGCGAGCTTCAACAGGTCCTGCAGAAAATCGCCGCTGCGAAAAAGGCCGAAGCGGCCTCTCGAGCCCGGTCGGCCGCGAAGGCTCGGTCGGTTCCTAAAGGTAACTATTCGGCGGGAGAGCACTACTTTAAAGCGAAAGAGTGGCGTAACGCGATTTTAAATTATCAAAAATACCGTGAGATGAACCCGAAGGGTAAGCGCTACGCGGATGCGACTTACAAAATCGGTATGAGCTTTCAGGAATTAAAACTTAAAGATGACGCCAAGGCTTTCTATCAAGAGGTGATTCAAAAGTTTCCAAAAAGTAGCGAGGCCAAGAAGGCGGAAGTTCGATTGAAAAAACTGTGAAACGTGTTTTAGCTTTTGAAACCAGCTGCGACGACACATCCGTCGCTATTATTGAGGACCCGGGCAGGGTCCTTTCTTGCGTTACGGCCAATCAAGACTTACAGCATGAAGTTTTTGGTGGAGTCGTTCCCGAGATCGCATCAAGAAATCACTCTTTAAATTTGTTACCTCTGGTGGATGTCGCTTTTGAAAAAGCAGGAATGACCTGGTCCGACATGGATGGCATTGCTGTGACGAACCGACCCGGTTTGGTTGGGTCGCTTTTGGTCGGTGTGATGACCGCAAAGACTCTTTCTCTAGCGAAGGGGCTTCCCATTATTGGAGTTAACCATTTGGAAGGACACTTGTGGGCTCCGTTCTTATCAGACGATAGCTACAGCCTTCAACAGGGTTTTCCACAGGAATACATCGCTCTGGCGATCAGTGGGGGGCATACTCAGATTTACCATGTTCGTGGTTTGGGGCAGTACAAGGTGCTTGGAGCCACGCTGGATGACGCTGCTGGTGAGGCCTTTGATAAGTTCGCAAAAATGACGGGGTTGGGATTTCCTGGTGGTGCTTTGGTCGATCAGTACGCGCGGTCGGGGAACCCGAAGTCCTTTCATTTTCCTAGGGCATTAATGACTGAAGATGACTTGCGGTTTAGTTTTTCTGGGTTAAAGACGGCAGCCCAGCGTCAGGTCGAGTCCATGACCGAGCAGCAACTGAAAGACCAAATTCATGATCTTTCGGCGTCCTACCAGGAAGCCATTTGTGAAGTTCTTGTTGCCAAGCTAGATCGTGCTGTTAAAAGCCATGGGATTCATAGCGTGGTTCTTACGGGCGGGGTCAGTGCAAACTCACGCCTTCGGTTTCTGGCCGAACAATGGGCTCAGGATGAGGGTGTAAACTTGGCGGTGCCGCCACTGCGCTATTGTACCGATAACGCCGCGATGATTGGATATGTTGGATTAAAAAGGCTTCAGTTGGGTGAATCCTCAAGTCTTGATTTCGGGCCGTCACCGCGCCCTTACGAGGATGACTTTGAATATTAAAGAACGACTACAGTCTATGGGGGCGTCCCCTAAAAAAGCTTTGGGTCAAAACTTTCTGGTGAACCCGCAGCACATCAAAACGATCGTTGAGGCGGCAAAGCGGATGGCTCCGGAGGCTCTGATTGAAGTGGGGCCAGGTCTTGGGGCGATCACCGAACCTTTGCTTGAGCTGGGGCTGCCGTTTAAGGTGTTCGAGCTTGATAGTCAGTTTTGTGACTATTGGAGGTCACAAGGCATCGAGGTGCATGAAGGGGATGCTTTGCGCTTAGACTGGAAGGGGCTAACGACCGATTCGAATACGGTCTTAGTGAGTAATCTTCCTTATCAGATCTCTTCAAGTCTTGTGATTGACCGCTGTGAAGGGCCGCTCAATTTGGCTGGTATGGTTTTAATGTTCCAAAAGGAAGTGGCTCAACGAATCCAAGGGACGGCTAAGGGGAATAAGCACTTTGGTTTATTGACCGTGATGGCCCAGGCCTATTGGGATGTTGAATTCTTGCTTGAGGCTGGTCCAAGGGACTTTTATCCTCCACCGAAAATTGCGAGTCGGGTGTTGTGCTTTCGGCGTAAGGCCAATGTGCCATCTGGTGGATTTCTAGGATTTGTTAAAGCCGCTTTTTCCAATCGCCGGAAGTTGATGGTGAAAAATCTACGTGGATGGTTAGGGCAAAAGCAAATCAGTGAGGACTTTTTAAAGCAGCAGCTGTCAAACTTGGGACATGGGGATAAGGTAAGAGCCGAGGAACTCAGCGTCGATGATTTTGTGGCGCTATTTGCGAAACTGATGGAAGGGTCGAGTGGCAGGCACTAAGTTAATCGTCGACAACCGAAAATCTCGTTTTGAATACGAACTATTGGATAAGTTTGAGGCCGGTCTTCAGCTTGTGGGTAGTGAGCTAAAATCGATTCGAGCGGGGCAGGTTAATTTGAAGGATTCCTACGTGTCCTTCATTAGGGATGAGGCCTTTTTACAGAGTGCTCATATCAGCGCTTTTGAAGCGAGTAGCTATAACAACCATGAGCCCGAACGTCTTCGCAAGCTTTTACTTCACCGTGAAGAGATCGATCGTTTACAGGCCGTCATCAAAGAAAAGGGGCTCAGCCTTATTCCGACCAAAATGTATTTCAAGAATGGTAAAGTCAAAATTGAAATCGCATTGGGACGAGGTAAAAAAATGGGCGATAAGCGCGAGTCAATTAAGACGCGCGATGCGAAGAAGGAGATGGCTCGTCAGTTGAAGAAGTCGAGGTAGCTTTCATCTCGGCTGGTGGCTCAAGGTAGCCAAGCTGTTCGCGACGATCTGTCATATAGTTAAGCCATTCTCGATACAGACCACTTTTTTTATCCTCAGGTTCGAGTCGACGAATTAAATCGAACTCGGACTGCATATGTCGTTTGTACTGACTGAAAAAATAATTGTAGGTTTCAAGAACATCCTGGAATTCGTCTTTCGAACGGACGGTTAGAGGTCCTTGGTGCCAGTGGCCGCGACACAAGCGGCGAAGATGATTTCTTAGGACCTTTAAGGGGCCCACAATAGAAGACGTTAGACGAAAGGCGAGGATGATTACAAAAACCATCACCGAGACCGAGACCGATCCGACGATATAATAGGTCGCTAGGCGTTCGCGCTGAATCGAATCAATTAAGCCTGGGTTGTTCTGGTAGGCCAATTCAGTGAACAGATCAAAGTTTTGCTGGACCAAATACATAGTTGGAATCAGAGCAGCAGCGATCCCTATGAAGGTGACTAAGATCATTGCCAATGTATATCGTATCTGAAAACGACGCTCGATAAACATCGAGGGCTTTCTTTGATAAAGCTGAGTGGCGTAAGACCTGTGTGATCGCATCGGCATACATACAGTCTAGCGACTCTTGTTTTGTTTCCGAAGCTTCTTTACCCTTTACCTATGAGTTTTCTTCGAAAGTCCGTCGGTAAAATATGCCTAGTAACTTTACTTTCCTGTGCGTTTGGGTGTTCAAGCTCATCGACCAAAGGTGATGAATCAGAGGCTTCCACGCCCGTGTCGCAATCGGAAGTCGCTGAGGGAATCGAAGTGTCCCTTGAATCTGACCGATCTGAATTGGAAGAAATTAGGAAGTCTATTTCCTCGGATGTTCAGGCCAGCAATGATGAATTGGCCTTGGTACTTGAGGCGATGAAAGACTATAACGATCCGCCAAGCCAGGTTCGGTCGCGGTTTAATCGCGAGATCAGAAACAGAAGAAATAAGTTTAATGAAGNCTGGCGTAAAAAAAGAGACCGATTTCGGCACAAGCAAAAGCTAGCTCGTGAGCGAAAGCTAGCTGATGTTAAAAGACGTAAAGATCTTATTCAGCGAAGNGAAATGGATCGGTCAACTAAGCAAAAAGAGCGCAGCTATCTTGATCAAGAACAACGCCGCTTCTTGTCAGAACAGCGCTATGAAGAGCGCCGCTTTTCCTCGGATATGAATGATTTAAGAAAAGACTTTAACAGTCGGGTTCGCGAGATAACAGACCGCTTTAACGATGAATACAAAGCTTATTCAAAAGAATACTACGAGCGCCAAAATGCTGAGCGTGAACTAAAAAGAAACCAAAAGCGACACAATCGCTACAAGGATCANAAGAAGAATCAGTCTTGGAAAAGTGAATTCCAAGAAATGAACAGTGTGCCGGCTGAGCCGGTGAAAATTGGCAACTAGAAAAGGCAACGATGACCTATTCATTGGATCTGATACAGACGATTTTCGCAGCTTTAGTGATTTTGTTTTTAGGCTATTTTATCAATGCGAAGGTANAACTNTTAAGTCGTAATAATATTCCCGAGCCTGTTGTTGGTGGGGTTGCGTTTGCGATAGTTAGTGCCCTTCTTTATTTTCAAATCGATTTTCAGTTGCAGTTCGACGAGACATTNAAACAGCCCTTGATGTTGATGTTTTTTACGACCGTCGGTCTAGGGGCAAGCTTTAAGCTTTTGAAGCTGGGTGGGCCGAAGGTTCTTGTGTTTTTAGGGGTGGCTACGCTGTACCTTATCTGTCAGAACGCTATTGGAGTCGCGGTAGCATGGGGAACTGATTTNCATCCGGTGTTTGGTCTTCTTGCTGGNTCGATCACCNTATCCGGTGGGCATGGCACCGGCGCGACCTACGCGGAACTATTTCACGGGATCCACAACGTTCAAGGGTCCATGGAAATCGCGATGGCCTGTGCCACTTTTGGGTTAGTTCTTGGGGGNGTGATCGGCGGTCCTGTGACTCGGCGTTTGATACGAAAGCATGNCCTAAAGCCAGATGAATCAGAAGACCAAACAACAGATATGATCACGTTCAANCCAGAAGACAGCGACAATGTAACACCAAGAAAGATGCTCGAAACATTGTTGATCCTTGGCTTTTGCCTGGTTGTCGGTGGGTTTCTGTATAGTCTGTTTCAAAAGGTAGGACTTCCAATTCCTTCGTTTATTGCTCCGTTACTTGTTGGAATTGCCGTGACGAACCTATGTGAAGCGACGAAGGTTTATTCGATCAGCAAAGAGTGCATAGATCTTTGGGGTACGATGTCTTTATCTTTGTTTTTAGCCTTAGCTTTGATGTCACTGCGTTTGTGGGAGCTGGCGAATTTAGCAGGACCAATGCTTCTGTTGCTTGCCTGCCAAACGGCTTTTTTAGCCTTTTTTGCCTCGACCGTGACCTTTCGATTGATGGGAAAGAACTATGATGCAGCTATTATGTCGGGTGGACACTGTGGATTTGGTTTAGGTGCGACCCCAACGGCAGTGGCAAATATGGAGGCTTTGGTTTCTCGTTTCGGAGCATCGCCTCAAGCTTTTTTAGTGGTTCCGATGGTGGGAGCTTTCTTTATCGACATTTCAAACACCTTGGTGATTCAAATTTACCTTTCACTTCCTTTTGTGAATTGAGGCCAGTATGAAAGCTGTATTACTTTTTGCCGTCAGCCTTATGTTGATCGGTTGCTCGAAGGGCCCGAAAAGTTCTGACTTGAAGCAGTACCTAGATGCTCGATTGAAAACGGCTTTCGGAAATTTTTCATTAGAGGTTTCTGAATTATCAAGACGTGGCAGTTATTCGTACAAACAGCAATCAGACGATTACTTACTGGTTTACTATAAAGCGGACCTATTGCTTCAGCGAGATATTCGGTTTTCCGACTGGAACCAAATGAATGCGGGGTCACTGGTGTTCGAAACCGGTGCAGCAGCAAAGGGGATATCCGGCATTCGCTCGGAAGGGAACCGAGCTGGGGATCATCTTATCGTGCATGGAACGATGACTTTTAAAAAAGAGTCCGGGCGCTGGGAGCTTCAGAATTCTCATCCCGCTGAAGGGCAAGCAGCGTCAGCGACGCCGAGCTATGCCGATAATGAACTGGATCGAGAAACCGAGCGTGAGAAATCCTTACGTTCTCCGTTGGATCGCGAGCTTGAAAAGTTGAAGACACTTGTGTTTTACCTTGAAAACCTTGGTGAAAAAAAGACGACCTTGTTGGCCGAGCAGAAGTTGATTTCGGTTCGACAAGACCTACAGCTGTTAGTCGCAGATAAAAATACCTACACCTTAGCCTCTGGTCCTAAAAAAGGTGAGTATAAGGAGCTTGCTTCGGGAATTGCTGATGTCTTCCAAAAAATGGGAAGTTCGGTGCTACCCTTAGAAACTCAAGGTTCGGTTGAGAACTTAAAGCGCCTTGATAATCAGGATGTCGATTTTGCCCTTGTTCAAAGTGATGTGGCCGGTAGAAATTTTTTAACCTATCCGAAAACTCGAGCTGTGGCGTCGCTGTTTCCGGAAGCTTTGCATATCTTGATGGCTGGTCGGGCGCAGAACTATGTGACCATCGAAGACCTTCGAGGGCGTGATATATCTATTGGTCCAAACGGATCGGGGTCGAATCAGACATCTCGATATATCCTTGAAGCATTAGGGATGAAAGCGACGGACTTTACGTCGGTCGATACGTCGCCGACGAGTCTGGCTATTGAAAAGCTACTGAATAACGAAATCAGTGCTGTATTTTATGTCAGTGCTTACCCATCAGAGCTTGTTCGGGACGCGATGCTAACAAAAGACCTTCAGCTTCTTTCTTTGACGCCCTCTCAGCGAAAGAAGTTAAGTGAGAGCGGATATTTTCCTGTGTCTTTACCGCGGCGGATTTATCCGGTGCTTAGTCAGGATTTACACACTGTCGGTGTGACGACCCTGCTTGCGACTCATGCCATGGTTAAAAAAGACAGGGTTCGACAGTTTGAAACAAAGTTCTTCGAGCTATTAGACAGAATCGCTTTGACGAGTGTGCCAGCAAAGTTAATTTCAGCAAAAACGGCAAAGTCGTTTATGACTTTGCCGCCCTATTCGTCTCATTAGTTTGTACGAGGTTTCAGTAAGATTAGCGATTCACGCGAAATTTAACCACGATTGGAAAGTGGTCTGAATACCCGGCTTTTTCAGGGTCAAGGGTATCGAAGTTACCGCGATACGGGATCAGGATGGATCGTCCATTGCCACCGCGTGGGACAAATGTCCGTGTATTGACCTGGCCGGCGACGATACGAAAGCTGGTGGGAACAACATCAATTTCAGAATTTTGGACAAGGTTTCGGTTGATGAAGAAGCGGTCGAGTTGATTCCACACGTGATCGCGAGTGAAGAAGTAGCTGCCTGGTGGCATAAGGCGCATCATTGGGTCACCAGTGCGCATCGCTAATGTGTGGGTGTCGAACAGTCGGTTTGGCCACGACGGGTTCATGATGGTCTTTTCGAAGACACCTTCATTGTTGATGACGTTGAAATCACCAGTTGCAATCGCATAGTAATCACTGCCGTAGGCGCGGGTGGCGCTGTCGATTGCAGATTGTAGGACTTGGGCTGCGCCGATACGAACGCTGGAATCTGGGGTGCCTTGAGATGGCCAGTGGTTGACGAAAACGCCGAAGACGGCTTTTGGACTATTTAAAGGACGGAAATGAACTTGAAGGATGTTTCTTGTGGCTTTGTTGATTCTAGAAGATACGTCGAGTTCGCGATGCTCTATATAATCAAGTTTAGCGGGGTTCCAAAAAAGAGCGACATCGATTCCGCGGCGGTCAGGGCTATTCGTCATCAGCATGCGGTTGTAGCCCAGGTATTGCCCAAGAGCTTGGGCGGCACGTTCGTTTTCGATTTCCTCAACAGCAAGTAAGTCTGGCCGCGATCCCTGTTGTGACATCGCCTTCGCAAGTTGCATGACCTTTAGACGAAACTTTTCGTTGGTCCAATCGCTGCGCCGACAGCGGGATGGGCTGCGATCTTCGTTACAGCCTTGGTCCTTTCCAGGGTGGCTTTGCGGAAGATAGTTCCAATCGTTTTTACCTTCGTCATGGACGGTGTCGAAAAGATTGAACAAGTTGTAAGACATGATCTTAAATTCGTTATTGGCAACCGGAACGATCAGACCGCGTTGATAATCGGACTGCGCCGCTGCGGCGATGGACACCAAAATCGAGAGAATCAGAGCTGTGGCTGAAAACTGAACATTCTTCCTTGATGGCATTTTTCCCCCATATGCATAATATGAATGTGGGTATTTTCTACCACTCTAGTACTAGGTCTAGGTAGGATATGAATGGAAATTCTGCAAGGAGTCAGCGTTTACTAACGTCGCCTTGACCTTGGTCGTGGCCGTTTTTGCTGCTGTTCAGCATTTTTCTCGTGGGATTTAAAGATTTTGCTTATATCTTGTGCAGACATAGGTCGAAACTCACCGGGTTTCAACAGTCCAAGTTTTAAGCTCCCGATGGCGACGCGTTTCAGTTTTTTGACGTCGTATCCAAGTTTTGCAAACATTTTGCGCACCTGGCGGTTCTTACCTTCACTGATTCCGATCTTGATCCAATCGTATTGTTTGGATGAACCCTTTTTCGAGCGCTCGATGAAAAGGGCTTTGACCTTTCCACCTTGAGGAATGCTGACGCCGTCTTTTAGCTTTTGAAGTTCTTTATCCGTCGGCTGTCCATCCAGCTTACAAAGGTAAACTTTTGGAATATCCGACTTGGGACTGCTGACTGAGTTGGCGAACTCACCATCATCAGTAATCAATAAAAGGCCCTCGGTGTCCCAATCCAGCCGGCCGACCGGGAAAAGGCGACGCTTTCGGCTTTCCTTTTTAAAAAAGTCCAACACTGTTCTACGGCCCTCGGGGTCGCTTGTTGTGGTTACAACCTGCTTCGGTTTGTGAAACATATAATAGACGCGGTCGCTGGTGTTTTGGATAGACTTCCCTTTGACCGTGACACGGTCATTTTCAGGGTCGATCTTGATACCCATTTCATAAACGGTTTTGCCGTTAATTTTAACCGAGCCTTGTTCAATCAGCTCGTCAGCTTTCCGGCGACTGGTGAAGCCGGATTCCGCAATATATTTATTTAAACGTATTAAGTCTGCCATGGCGTTAAATCGTCTCGGACGCTAGGTTCCGGCGATTCATCATNTAATCGAGGTTATTTATAAGAAGCTTTAGGTAGCGATCTTTCGGGAAAAATCGGTTTTGGTTCAAAACACTGCGGCGATAAGCGTTGCGTGCAAAGGTTTCTGAGGCCTCGTCGCCGGTTTCAAGAAAGCTGATCGCTTTTTCTAACAACTGAACCGTTTCTTGATAAAGAGGGTCGCTTTCTGGCGATATATAATGGAACTCGACCTGCTTTAATGCTGTGAAAATGTCCGCTTGGTTTTCAATGCTGTCATCAAAAGGCATGATTTGCTTCATGGTGTAGCCGCGAAGTTTAAAGCCAGCCCAACTTGCTTTAGAACGCTCAAATAGGGCAAGGTGGTTGTCGTCCACTTCAAGTCGCTGTTTGAACTGATCCATCAGCTCCATGCTTTCATCGTAACGAAGATGAGTTGTCGCTTGGAGAGGTCGAAGGGTGGCTTTGTGAATCAAAACAATCGGCTTAAAGACAAGAACGTCTAATTGACTTTGCTCCCACAGGTTTAAACACAGGGTTCTGTGTTGACCAATGGGCATGGTTTTCACTTTGTCTGGTTGAAACTGCGAGCTGAAGTGGCGCTTCAAGATGGCCTCAAACTCAATGGGGCTTTCTATTTCAACAAGTTGAGCTAGCAAGAGCTCTTCAATCTTTTCAAGTTGATCTTGGTTCAACCCTTCAGAGGCCACTTTACGAACGGCTTCGTTTAACGTGTCCCGATGGCTACGCCAGTGCAGACTATTTAATGCTGTTAGATAGAAGTCGATAAAGTCTTCTTCGGTCGCCGTTGCCTTTACATCTCTTACGTTCTTAAGAAAGTTGTAAAGTGAAAGTAGAGCAGGATCTTTTTGCGGCTCAAGCGAGATTAAATTTTGCGCAATTTGGTGCACAGACGCCATGCTCCAACGATATGAAGATTACAGACATGAGTCTAGTGATTTCTAAAAAAAAACGGTAACATACAGAATGAAGGAGTGTGTTATGCCGAGAGAGTTAAATCCTGAATTGTTCGTAGATCCCGTTGGCAGCTCCACCCAGCCGGCCCCGGTTAAGCCTCGGGCCCCAATGGNTCCAGATAAAATCGAAATGGATATGGCTGATTTGCAGATCATTTCGGCCCAGATTGACCATTTGAAAAAGCGCATGTCCGCGATGGACCAAGCTATGGCGAAGACTCAGGCCCAGATCGAGGAGATCCAACAGTCAAACCAATTGAAGTTTGACCGTTTTAAGTCGGCCATCAATAAGTTCGAAGATTACGTCAAAAAGGGCTTCCAAGATATGAACTATAAGTTCGTAGATATGAAGAAATCCTTAACACAGCGTAAACTTGGCGAAGAAAAAATCGAGTCCTTGATCGATCGTCACAATCAAATGGTTCAAAGCTTCGAAGTTCGTATGAATCAGCTGAAGCAAGTGACCAAAGAGCAAGAAATCCAGTTGATGAACTCACGAGCCGCCATCAACGAATCCCGCCTAGAAATTGAGCGTTTAAAGCGATTGTAGTTCCCTGGCCATGTCACTCACTGGAATGGGTGACATTTTTTGTCTGGTTACATACCTGATATGCCTAATCTGCTGAAACCATAGACATGAAAATTTTTTCAAAGTACCCACAGAACCTGTAAGACAAAGTGTCTTTTGGGGAGGGGAAATGAAGCAAAGAAGTTTATGGACTGTGGCGTTGGCGGTCAGTATGACGATCTGTTTTAGCTCGTGTGGGGAAGAAGAATCCAAGCAAGTTGCACCAGCTGTCGGAACAGGCGCTGTTACGGCAAGCCAGATGATCAGCACCTTTAACGCGAACTCCATTCCTCGTGAATTCAATCCGGACGTTCAAACCATCGAATTTTATACCTATGCCGTCGAACACATCGAAGTGTCATTGCCACTTCAGGCAACAACCATTCCCGTGACGCGCTCGTCGACCTTACGTTCAGGGGTGGGTTTGCTTCGTGTTTATACCGTCGACCAGCGGGCTCGCTATCCAATGACAGTCGGTGAATCCTATCGAAACACGACTCTTAGTTTTGGGCATCACGGTAACTACGAGTGCTCGATTGCTTTTGAGAATGGCCAGATTACACGGCTTGAAGGAGGGTGCTTCTTGGCGGCCGAGATTATACTTCCGCCCGAAGCTCCGAACATTCAAATTACTGGCTTTCAGGTGTACTAGCCGAAGCAGTTTTTTCGAAAAGGGGATCGATGCGTTTAGCAAATGGAGTCGCCTTTTCGAAGCCAGTTAAAGTGGTCTTGGGCTTGTAGGTTCCTTTGTGGTCGTAGAACACGATGTGTGGCAGGCCGATGATCGAAAACTTGGCTTTCCACATTTCGAATTCCTCTGAACCTCGAGTCGCATCAAATTTCAACAGAACCATTTGCTGAAGGCGTTTTTGAATGTCGGGATCCGAGAAGGTATTATCTTCTAGTTCGTGGCAGGCGGTGCACCATTCAGCCCAGAAGTCGATGAGAATTGGACGACCTGATTTTCGGGCCTCAGCAAGTGATTCGGGACTCAATGGTTTCCAAAGGCCATTGACCTCAGAGACCTCTGTTTTTGATGGAACATAGGGCTTAATGACGGGCCAGGCGAAAAAGGCGGCCATGAAAATCAAAACCACACCGAAAACCGCTTTGATTCGGTTCATCCATTGCCCTGATTTAGGAAGGCGATCTAAAAGGCCCGAGAAGGTTCCAAGTACAAGAAATAGAAGTCCTAGTCCCAGGGCGAAGGTGAAAAGAAGCAAGAAACCAAGTGCAACATCTTGGCTTTTTCCAACATAGGCTAAAATAGCCACTAATACAGGGCCAATGCAGGGGCTTGCAACGACTCCAGCGAAAAGCCCGGCGCCATAAGCGCCAAGGTGATTTTGCCCAAATCGCTTCGACTGTAGTTTGGTTTGTAGGCTGAGCGGGACTTGGATCTCAAACAGTCCAAGCATGGACAGTCCCATGAGTAGAAAAATTCCCGATATAGCGGCAATGGCCAAAGGGTGGCCCAAGAAGGCGCCAAACAAGGTCCCGGTCGAAGCGACGATCATGCCCAAGGTGGAGTAGGTCGTGGCGATACCAACGACATAGGCCAAGCTAATCGTAAAACTTTGGACCGTCGAGCGGCCATGGTTTTTTGCCCCTAGAATCGCAAGAGTAATTGGGATCATCGGAAAGACACAAGGGGTGAGGCTTGTTAGGATTCCTGCCAGAAAGACTAAAAGGAAAACCATTAGAAGGTCACCTTGTCCCATCAATCGATGAAAACTTTCAGCGCTTAAATCCAGGCCATCGGTGTGTGCCTGAGTTTTTGAAATCACAAGAGACTCAGGAAGCTTCGCTGTAACAAGAAGGTCCTTTGGAAGGAGGCAGTACTCATCCGTGCAGGCTTGGTAGGTGAGGTTGAACTGAATTTTGTGGTCTATAACCCTGTCTGTTTGAATCGTCGCGAAGGCGAGGAGTTTTGATTTTCCCGAGGAAATACCTTCTTTTTTCTTCTTACTAATTTTGTCGTAAAAGCGAACGACTGGTTCCACTTGAAAGTCTGAAAACTCCACGATGTCTGTCTGAACGGGGGTGATCTGAAAGCGCTCGAGGTAGGCGTGGTGGAGCTCGGCCAGCTCCATTGAAACATGAAGCTCGAAACTGGAGGCTTCGATGGTTTCACGTAATTCGGCTGTGGCCTTCAGAGGGTTTTTGTTAATGATTTTTGCGGCCTCTAATGGAAGCCCGAAGCTAAGCAGCACAAAAACAATAAAAGATCTTAAATTAACCTTCAGCATATTTACCTGATTCAACATCCATAAAGTAGTTTACGGCACAGTTGACCATATTGTGAAAATTTTCTTGAGACTGACGACGCCGTTGAGGTCTTAAATGAAAGCTAAACCCCAGCTGAGCCGCATGGTCCAGTTCAAACCGATCAAGATGGTTTTGCCATCGCTGACTGGATTCTTCAATGATTCCGTCTGAATCATAAGATCCGTAGGTCTTGCGAACAGCCCATGAAAGTAGTTTAGGTCCAAGGGGAAGGTCCCAAAATGGGACAGCACAACTAATACTTCCTACTGGTAAATGTGGTGGCCGAGGGAAAGCGTCATTAAAGGCCTCCATACTTTCTGGAGTGTATTCGGCATACAGGTTTGCCCGTTCGCAAGTGTCGTACCCACTGGCTTTGCATAGGGTATACATCATGGGGTTTTGCTGATGAAATGAGATCGCTTTGTTCGCAATATGAGCTCCATGATGAGGGGTGGCAACGGTCAGTAGCGACCTAACATCTAGTTGGCTGTGGTGTTCGGCGATCAACTGTCTTGCGACAATGCCGCCTGCGGAGTGGGCCAAAATATGGAACGACTGAACGCCAAGGGTTTTTAGAATTTGAAAAGCTTGGTCGACATGCTGTTGTCGTCGCCCTTTGCCCATTCCCTGGATGGGGATGAATCGAACCTTTCGATCCTGCATGGCCTGTCGAAAAGGTTCCCACATATGCTGTAACCGAAGTGGTCCTATGTGAATCCGGTCGTCCCCCCAGCTGTTGAGCCCGCGGATGAAGACGACGGGGAATTGTAAGGGGAGTGTGTCGGTTTGGTTGGTCTGCTTTTGGAGGTCATTTGATGCAAAAGACTTCATATCAAGACTGCCTAAACACACTGAGCATGATGCCGGTGAGGCCGAAAGTGAAAGCCGTGGCGACAAGGATGTCTTTGCCACCAGCATGATAAAAGCCGAAGCCGCTAAACACGCAAGCCACAGTTAATCCAACCATTTGAAGTCTTTTTTTTGACATAGGGACCTCTACTTGGGGCAGGCCTTTTGATCAAGAAACTCATAAAATAGCTCAAGGGATTTTTGGGTCGGCTGTTTGGCCTTGTCCAAGGAGCTCACTTTGACTTGCATCATGTGTTTTATTTCCGAAGGGTCAATCAGCTCGAAGATGGATTCCATCCCGTAAGGTGTGTTTCCTGGGCAAAGGCTTTTGGTGAGGTTTCCTTTTTTCGTCTTATCCGTTCCTGTCGACGGTAGCCCATCTTTTGGGCTGTTGTCCGGGCTAAGTCGAAGCATCTCTATGATAAGCCGGAGGTCATTGGGCTCGCTGGCGTTCATCAAAGCGAATTGGGATGGTGTTAGGCCGGCCTCGTCTTCATCGTAGGCCAGTTGAAACCAAGTGAAGTCGTTTCGACCAAAAATAAGGTCGGCTAATTCATACCAGGAACTGCCGTCTTCGGCGTAGAGCAGTTGATGGGAATAGTAAGTTTTGGCTTCTGGGTCTTGTGAGTGGAAGGCCAGTTTCAGTGCGTTTGGGTGAGTTCTTAAATAATCGATAATACAGCTGGATCCGATTTCAATGGCCTCAAATCGCCCTTCTGTTGTTTCGCAGTCACCGTGCTTCTGTGCGACCTCTATGCCTTGAAGAAGTTGAGCTTCAAGATCGTTGCCTGAATCACAATAAACGCAGTCATCCGTGACGATTTGTCCTTCTGTATCTTCAGCCCAAGTAAAGGGGCTACACAAGAAGCACCATAGGATAGCAAGACTAAGTCCACGACGTGGAAAGGCGTATTTAGGCATCTTCTTTTATTCTAAATGACGCGACGAAAATCGCCCCGAGGCTGACTAGAGAATCCCTACAAAGGCCCGTAAGAATAGGCATTTAGGCTGTGTTAAAATTTCCTAGTATGTCTAGATGTTTGGCTAGGTCCTTGGGTTTTGGGCCTATAGATTTTTCCATTTCAATGGGCGCTATTTATTGGTCTAGACGCGCCCCTTATTGTAGCAGGATGAAACTACTAAAAAGCCGACTCCGAAGACTTATTCTTTTTGCTTTGCTCACTGTTGTTGTTCCGATTTTTTCGGCGGCTTCGTCACCCGATGATCCGTTTTTTGACGTTCCTGGTGAGACCCGACGTATCAGTCCGTGGCTCAACTTTGTTGAAGCGGCTGATATTGGAAGTTTTCAAGATGTCTATTCGCGCAGTTACCTAGAGCTGGTAAATGAACGTGAGTCGGTGGCCCCTTGGCCACTGACACGTCATGGGTATCGTTCGGTCTTGCCGGTCTTCGAAGCTTCGGCTCTTCGAATTCGGAAGTATGTCCGCCAAGATCTAGATAAAGTTTTGGATCTATTCAAAGCTCGTACGACAGGCTTGTATGACTTTTTTCAGCCCTCGGGCAAGCCGTTGAGCTTTGCGCATTCGGATGGCTCAGTTTCCGCTCGTCAGACCCTTGGGGAAGATCAAACCTCGGTGGCAGACTTCGACTACTTTGTCTATGGAACCTACCATTTCGATCGGGGGCAAATCGTCGCCGCTCTACATATGGTAAATTTGCATAACGGGATCGAGAGGTCCTTTCAGCGAACCGCTGCGCCCCT
>NYZX01000139.1 GCA_002686065.1 Pseudobdellovibrionaceae bacterium
CAGATGCCGAAAAGCTTGCACCAATCTGTTCAAGAGCCGTGGCAAGCTCTGTCGCCGAACGTTTTTCTGTCCCTTTTTCTAATAGATTGGCCACCAACGAGGCCAGCCCATCCTTAGCTTCGGGGTCGTTAACAGCACCGGCTTTGACCAATAGATTCATCGAAAAGTACGGCAGAGAAGCATCGGGCACAAGGATCACTTTCAGCCCGTTCGAAAGGACGACGTCTTCGTGTTGACGCAACTTAAAAAAGTTTGAAGATGTCGCACAACCAGCAGCAACGATGGAAACTAAACTTATTCCTATTAAACGACGAAACATGTAAATCACTCCTTCGGAAGCATTCGGATGACCGAGCGCTGTTCAGGCTTAAGGTAGCTCTTCGCAACATTTTGAATCTGCTCGCGAGTCACTTTGTTATATTTATCCAAATCAGTAAAGACAGCTGAATAATCACCATAGATGATTTCAGCCGCTGCCAAGGCCCGCGCCTTTCCAGACACCGTCCGCAATTGGTTAACCGTATCCGTCATCACTTGGTTCTTGGCTTTCTCTAGTTCCGCTTCGGACACCAGGCCATTTCGAAGCTTGTAGACTTCTCCATAGATGCTCATCAAAGATCGATCAACATCCTGGCCGGGCTTTAGCTCGGACGTGATATTAAAAATTCCAGCCTCTTGAGCCGTATAAGCCCAAGAACTAATCGAAGTCGCACGCTGTTCGCGATAAACAAGACGGTTGTAAAGACGGCTCGAGTTTCCATTGGATAAAATATTCGAAAGCAAATCGAAGGCATAAGCGTCATCATGACCAGCCTTTGGGGCCTGGAAACCAACCATCACTGTTGGGCTTTGAACCGCCCGACGAAGCGTCACACTTCTTTGCCCTCGCTGTACAGGCTCTTTTTTAGAGGTTTCAGCAGGAATTTCGGATTTTTTGTAATCACCGTAGTACTTCTTAATCCACTTTTTAGCATCGCCTGAATCGAAGGCTCCTACCACAACAACAACCGAGTTATTTGGCGCATAGAATTGATCGTAAAACGCCTTGAACTCCTCGCGTTTGGTCGCATTTAAATGAGTCATGGATCCTATCACTGGCCAGCGATAGTTGTGCACTTTGAAGACCGTACTAAACAAAGCTTCATACATCGCCCCGATAATACTGTTTTCAACACGGAAACGGCGTTCTTCTTTGACCACTTCTCGTTCTGAATCGATTTCGTCCTGCTTCATGTTCAGATTTCGCATGCGATCACTTTCAATATCGATGATCAGCTCAAGCGTTCCCGAAGGCATGTCCTCGTAGTACCCCGTGTAATCCCGCGACGTAAAAGCGTTATTCGACCCGCCGTTAGCCTGAATAATTCGCTCCCATTTTTTACCTGGGTATTTATCCGTCCCTTTAAACATTAAGTGTTCAAAGAAGTGAGCAAGGCCCGTTCGACGCGGATCTTCATGCCTAGGCCCAACTCGAAACCATTGGTGATACGAATAAATCGGCGCTGAATGATCTTCGTGAAGAATCACGGTTAGGCCGTTATCCAATTGAAACTTTTCGACTTTGAACCGAATGTCTTCAACCAAGCTAGAGCGTTCAGGGTGAGCTGATGGCGCTGCAGAAGCGGTAACGGCGAAGACTTGGGACAACACGATAGACCCTGCTATAAGGGCGACTCTAAAATTTGACCGCATAAGAACTCCTCGTAATACAACGAAGTCCTAAGGCTACCTGATTCTAACGCTTTAATGCAGATATTTTTGGGATGTACAGACCTGTGGCGATATCAACAACCCGCACTGACATTGGGATTCAACGACCTTTACCGCCATCTTAAAAAAAGAATTTTTACTGAACGATAAACTCGGTGAAGTAGACATTGCGCACGACCCCAAGATCTAGAAAGCCGTTCACTTGACCAATGATTTCGTTTTTCAACTGCAACTTACCCTGGACCGTCTCGACCTCGCCGTAGGCCTTACCATTCAAAAGTTTAGTAATGGCGTCACGAGCTTTTGCATCGACCTGAAAGACCTCTTCAAAGCCTTCGGCATCAAGCATTTCCAGGGTCAGCTCCATTCGAAGGGTTCGACGGCTAGATTCATTTAAGTTCGTCGTAAAAGTCTTCATGCTATAAAGCATGGGCTCTTGATTAAGGCTTTTGCGAAAACTGGCCAGATCTCGGGCTAACTGTTCTTCTTTCGCGTTCGGCGGCACATACCCTAAAGTTTGTGTAAAAATATAGTAGCCACCAGCCCCCATAAACAGGATATTCAGCAACGCAAAAAGCATCGGCAATGGGCTTGTCTTGGGCTTAGCTGGAGCTGGTTGGTTATTCTCGTCGGCCATAAATCCTCGTCTACTAAGGGCTTATCGGCGCTCAGTTCAGCCTTCTAAAGCTGAGACAGGACTTAGGCCGCAGACTGGGGCTNGCTGAGATCGNACAGACCTCCGACCGGACCCAAACTGCAGTATTTTGAGAATTCGACCGAAAAGGTAGTAAGACCAAGCAGTTAGCCTTCGCCCTGCTTGACTTCAGGGGCGAAACTTTTTGTAATTGTCAAAAGGGGTGGGAATGAGAAATCCAATGAATCTAGCACTTGCTGCACTGCTTGCTTGGTCGCCGATGGCATTTGCTAACGACACGTCACCGGTCATTACTGATGCTGCGATCCCTGATACAACGCCGGAAGATACAACCGTCGCCAATCAGCCTGATCCAGACCCGGTAAAGCCACCCGAGAACCACATTCCAGAAGGCCTGTGGAGCTTAGGTAGTGGTAGCTTTTATTCACCCTACTCGATCATTGCCGACAAAGCGCGCAGAACGCTCAGCCTTTGGAAATCCGAGNCTGANGGTTCATTGTCTTTAGTGAANTACTACCCAATGGATATGGGNCGAAAAGAAGGCGATAAGGTNAANTTAGGCGACCTTAAAACACCTGAAGGGATCTACTTTTTCCAAGAGACCTATTCAGGATCGCAACTCAACTTCGACAACTACGGCAATCGTGCTTTCACGATGGACTACCCCAACTACTTCGATCGTCGCGCCAAAAAAACGGGCTCAGGCATTTGGCTTCACGCCATTCCACCGGAAAAAACATTAAAGCGTGGATCTCGTGGATGCGTCGTTGTACGTAATGCAGCTATCGATGAACTTCTTGAGTACATCGACTTAAAAAAGACCTCTATCTTGGTTTTTAACGAAGTTAAATACCTTCCTAAGGCCGAATACCTTCAGAAGCGTATCGAAGTCATGAAGTGGCTTGAACAGTGGCGTGCGGACTGGCAAAGCGGAGACCTGGACAAGTACATGAACCACTACGCCGAGAATTTTTATGCCTTAAAAATGACCAAGCCAGCTTGGCGCAAATACAAAGACGCTTTGTACAAAAAATATGATTTCATTTCTGTCGCCCTAGAAGAGCCCATTGTCTTTCAACACAACGACGAATTGATCGTGCGCTTTCTTCAAGACTACACTTCGGATTCCTTCAGCGATTACGGTGAAAAGACTCTGTACCTACGCCAAAAAGAAAATGGTTATAAAATCATGCATGAAAAATGGCANACCGTCCCTCAAGAGTTCCTGGCAGCTCGGAAAAGCCGACTTGAGGCTGCGACTAAAAAGGCGAACTAACCGCAGGTCAATAACGACAAACGGCACTAAAAAAGGCGAACCTAAGTTCGCCTTTTTTGTTTCTATCCGATAAGGAAAGATGAAAAGCTAGTTAGACGACTTTTCGTCCGAATTGACTAATTTGAAGTATTCCGCCTTCGCTTCTGAATCTTCAAGGCTAGCAAGGTGCTTTTCGAGCTCCTCTTTGGTGATGATTCCGTTTTGCAAATTCCACTCGATTAAACGGGTATCGAACTTCTTCACATCTAGGTTTTTATTCAGTGTACTCACCTATGGGCTCCTATGAACAAAATATAGTTAGTTCCAGTACCGAGGACCATCCGAATCGGATTCCTCAGAACGTTCGTTATTTACCACAAGTTTAAGGTTTCGTCCACGACGACCTTTCTTAGAACGCCCAGCTCGTCGTTTTGCCGCCATTTTCCCGTAAACGACCAGGAATAGGAAGCCCGAAACCAGNCCGCCCAGGTGAGCCAGGTTGGCCACAGGNCCATGAACCCCTGAACCCAGNACGGTCAAAAGCTCGATTCCACCGATAATCATAACGAAATACTTCGCCTTCATCGGGAACATCATCATGAAATAGACCACCCGCTCCCCGAAGACCATACCGTAGGCTAAAAGTAGCCCGAAAACAGCTCCTGAGGCACCGACCACATTGGTTAAAAGCAGTCCCTGATCTCCGCCCAAAAGCGCGTAAACCCACAGGCAAATCGTATAAATCAGCCCGGCTCCGACACCACAGACCATATAGTAGGCCAAAAAGAACTTACTGCCCCAGCGCTGCTCAAGCTCCATCCCAAAGAAGAAAAGGATCAGCATATTAAAGACGACGTGAAAGACATTACTTGGCGAGTGCAGAAACATATAGGTGACTGGCTGCCACAACATAAAGTCCAAGCCGAACCTGGCGGGGTTCAACGCGAAATATTCAAAGATGACGTTGTTCGGTAACAGAAATCTCTGCAAAATCATGATGCCTACGACCCATATCGCCAGGTTGGCGATCACAAGTCGCTTCACCATGGGGGTCAGTCGGTAGGCCAAATTGTATTGTTGCACAGGATCTCCTTAAGCCATCTTCTGACTTAATTCTATCAAAACTCCACCCGTAGCTGAAGGGTGGATAAAAGCAACCAGACAGTTGTCAGCCCCCTTTTTCGGGGTTTCGTGGATCAAACGGATCTGATGCTGTTTTAACCGGTCTAGGCTGCCCTGAATATCCTCGACCCGCAAACAAATGTGGTGAATGCCTGGACCTCGCTTTTCCAAGTATTTGTGGATAGCGCTACTTGGGTCTGTCGGCTCAAGCANNTCTAGACGNGCCCCATTGGACAACTCCATCATGCCCACCCGGACATGCTCAGANTCAACCAGCTCNTCGTGAAAGCTCAACAAGCCCAAGGCCTTATAAAATCCATGAGCCTCTTCCAGCTTGTGGCAGGCAATCCCAATATGATCCAAAGAATAAGAAATCGGCAGTTCAGGTATCGTCATTCTGACCTCTCAAAGTAGGGACGCAGCTTATCATAGGTCATCTGCAAGGTCTCGACGACCACCTTGGTTTCTGCGATCAGAGGAAAAAAATTCGTGTCACCGATCCATCGTGGGATGGCGTGCCAATGCAGGTGCCCAGGAATACCAGCCCCCGCGACCTGCCCCATATTCATCCCNAGGTTGTAACCCGCAGACCCGTAGGCCTGCTGTAGAACCTTCAAGGCTTTCCGTAAGGCTAAACTAAGCTCGGTATAGGTAACCTCATCCAAATCCAACAGCGATTCCTTATGAGCCTTAGGCAGCACCAACAAATGGCCATTGTTATAAGGGTACTTGTTCAATACCGTAAACGTATTCGCCGTCTGATCGACAATCAGGCTTTCCGCGGAAAGCCCCTTCTTCAACGAGTCGCAAAAAACGCAGGTCTCCCCACCGGAAAGCCGCCGGACGTAGCGAAGCCGCTCGGGGCGCTCCATGACGTCACGCTCTTGCGGCCAAACATCCGAGAAAAGATCAGGCCCTTTAGGTTGACTCAAAGCCCAGTGGCTCCAGGCATGATGGCCAAGGGTTGGCCAGACATCCGGTAACGTAAAACCTCACGCATGGCCGCTTCGACTTTCGAAGCCGGACTAAAACCTTCAAGCAGCGCTTTCACGAATGGCTGTCTTGGCTCAGGTGGTTCAAACAGCTTTGGTGTATTACCCAAACCCGTCTTTTCACCAATCCATCGTCGAGCATCCACAACGGTTCCAACTTCGTCAGCAAAGCCAAGCTTAACCGCCTTTTCACCAGGGAAAATACGACCGTCGGCCCACTCGGCAACAAACTCAGCGCGCAGGTTTCTGGACGTCGCTACAGCGTCCTTAAACTGCCCATGCACCTCGTCGATGACTGCCTGCATGTACTGCTTTTCGTCGTCACGCATCGCTCTGTGTGGAGCGCCCGTATCTTTGTAGGCGCCGGTCTTAATCACCTGAGGTTGAATTTTTGCAAATTTAAAAAGCTCAGAAAGATCCGCAAATTCAATGATCACACCGATGGAGCCCATAAGGGTACCGGGGTTTACAAAGATCCGCTCGCCGGCCACGGCCGTGTAATAGGCCCCACTAGCCACCACAGCACCGCCAGCAACGGCCACTGGCTTTTGCCACTCCTCACGAACACGCTTTACTTCGCGGTACAGTTCCTGACTTGGGCCGACAACACCACCAGGTGAATTGATCTCGATCAACACCCCTTTGATATTATCTTTGTCACGATACTTAATAAGATTATCTAAAAGATCCCCACCATCAATAATGGGGCCCTCTAGTTTGAGGTGAAGAATCGATGGCTCATCCAGCTTCGCAAAAGACTGCGGATTCATCATGGTCGCCATACCGCCAACCACGCTGACAACCATAACAACAACAAAAAGGACAACAAGAAGAACTAATCCACGCCAAAAGTATTTCACGACAGCGACCTCCAGAATTTGACTCTAGAAGACTACCACTTCCCATTTTCGACGAGCACTCTGTAAGGCGGCGCGTCCAGCCGCCTTAGCCTAGCAACTAGCGTGGGGTCGAAAATTCAGGTGACGGGGTACACGCAACGGGGTGATCAAACGTCATTCCATGGCTTGCAGGATCACGACGACTTGTGATCTTTAGCAAGGTGCTACCAAGCCAAACCGTCGAACTTTCTAGGGTTGAAGGGCTTAAAGCCATTCGAAGGGTTAAGGTATGAACGGTTCCGTTATAAGGGCGATCCTCAACGATAATAACCATTTCATCGCCTTCAACCTCAGCTGACACAAAATCACGAAAAACACGAGGCGACCTATCTGAGTCATACAGCTTGTATTTAACCAAATACTTGCCCGATTCTTCGTCAAGTTCGACCAAATAGCTTGGCTCGTAGATCTCTTCCTCTTCCGTCACGGCGCAATTCCACTGCGTTTTATAGTCGGCAAAGGCCGTCATCGAAAACAAACTGCTTACTAGCAATCCCAATAATACTGTCTTGATCTTCATTGTATCTCCTTGATGTTTAGGGACAGTGACTGTCAGCAAGGCCGTTTAATGGCCTTGTTGAAACTTGAATGACTCAGAAATTATCGGTGATCGCCGTATGAGTCCGGCTCTTTACGTGCCTGACATTCATAGATAACCGCGCCATCGTACTCGTCTTCAACGGCCGCCATCGGGTCAACTAATGTCGATGACGTCGTTTTATAAATGCAGCTAGAAACGTCGCCTTGAATTTTATAAGAATCAAAGTCGACCTTAACCGCCCCATTACTATAATATGGGTGTTTGACTAAAATATACTCGGGACAAGCGCTTTGTCCGACATGTCGTGATGAATAACTTGAAAATGCAGTCCCACCAGACAGCGACCGGCAAAGGACACTGGCGTTCGAAACAGACGCAAACAGCGTCAAAGCAATAAGTGTAAACATAAGTTTCATATAGACCCCTCCTGTAAACTTATATCCGCTCTACCGCGCGAAATGACGGAATAACAGAGGTATGTCTGAAACCAAAGTTTTTACAGATGGGTTTTCACGCCTTTACAGGTTGTCCACCCCAAAAAAACGTCACTTCTAAAGTTTCTAACGCTTACTCTTCGAGGTCTTTGACAAAAACTTGGAGCTCTGCCGGAACCAAGATTCGATCGCCTTTGTCTAAATCCAACCGAATGTCACCGCTGACGGTTTTCAACTGCCCGGCCCGATCATTACAGCCTCGAATCGTCATAGGACCTAACAGTCGGACCAAGATATAGGTTTTACCTTCCGAGCTAAATCCACGATCTATATTTGCGCCACCATCCTGAACCTGGATAAGGACCCGTCGGACATTATTGCAGCGAACATTTTGAACTTCAGCCAAGGTCACCAAATGACTTCCTGCTTCGGTCGCCACGTAGGACTTCATCGTATTTCGCTGAAGCAATAGGGACGCGCTCGCGCTGGTACCCCCACAAAAAAAGAAAAGCGTGACCACAGACAGCAAACATCGAAGCATAAGTCCTCCCTTAGTTTAGCGAGATTTACCGTAATGACGACGAGAAGACCATAGCAACCGACGGAACAACAATATTTACAGGACGAGTTCTACATTCTTCATGTCCAAAAACAAAAAGCCCGCTGGTCAGCGGGCTTTCGTTAGATACTTAGACTTTTAAAATGATGTCTTAAGAATCTTTGTTTTCTGATAGGCCTTTAAGTTGATCACCGAAAAGATCACCAAGACTTGTTTTAGAAGTCGCAGTGGCTTTTTGGACGTAATCATCAACGTCAGCTTTTTGTTCACGAAGCTTCACAAGCTTAGCACTTAGGCCAATCTTACGTGAATCTTGGTCAATCGTGATCACTTCCGCTTTGATCGAATCACCAACAGCAACAACGTCTTCAGGCTTTTCAACCCGCTTCGTCGTCAGCTCGCTGATGTGAATCAAACCTTCGATGTCCGCATCAAGCTCAACAAACACACCAAAGTCAGCTGTCTTAACAACTTTCACATCGTGCTGTGAACCAATTGGGAAACGATCTTCAACAGTCGACCATGGGTCAGACTCAAGCTGTTTAATACCAAGGCTAAAGCGCTCGTTTTCGATATCAACACCTAGAACAACCGCGCGGATAGAGTCACCCTTCTTGAAAACTTCATTCGGATGGTTCACACGCTTCGTCCAAGAGAAGTCACTGATGTGAACAAGTCCATCGATTCCTTCTTCGATTCCAATAAAGGCACCGAAATCAGTGATCGATTTAACTTCACCTTCAATGATGGTTCCCGGAGGATAAGCTTCTTTCAACTGAACCCATGGGTTCGGCTCAAGCTGCTTCATACCTAGGCTGATACGACGGTTTTCACGATCCACTTCAAGAACTTGGACTTCCACTTTGTCACCCACAGTCACCATTTGTGACGGGTGCTTCACGCGCTTCGTCCAGCTCATTTCAGAAACGTGAATAAGACCTTCAATTCCATCTTCAAGCTCAACAAAGGCACCGTAGTCAGCCAAGCTAACAACTTCACCAGAAAGCTTTTTACCGATTGGGAATTGTGAATCAACGCTCAACCATGGGTCATCAGACATTTGCTTCATACCCAAGCTGACGCGCTCTTTGTCGTCGTCAAATTTTAGAACTTTAACTTCTAGCTCATCACCCACTTTAACAAGCTCTGATGGATGCTTTACGCGGCCCCAGCTCATGTCTGTGATGTGAAGAAGTCCGTCCATGCCACCAAGATCGATGAAGGCACCGTAATCGGTGATGTTCTTCACGATACCGCGAACGATACTGCCTTCTTTCATCGAGTCCATAGTTTGGCTCTTCAGGCTTTCACGCTCTTCTTCAAGAAGAACACGGCGAGAAAGAACAATGTTTCCGCGCTTCTTGTTGAACTTGATCACTTTAAACGGATATTTCTTACCGATATAAGAATCCATGTTGCGAACAGGACGAAGATCGATTTGTGAACCAGGCAAGAACGCTTTCACGCCGATATCGACGCTTAGGCCACCTTTAACCTTAGAAATGATGGTTCCTTCGATAACTTCTTCGTTCTCAGCGGCACGAGAAATGTCGTTCCAAGCACGAAGCATATCTGCTTTGTCTTTAGAAAGAACAACCATACCGTTAGAGTCTTCGATACGATCGATGTAAACTTCCACTTCTGTTCCAGTTTCGACAGCGGCTTGGCCATCAACAAGACGGAATTCAGAAACAGGGATAACACCTTCAGATTTATAATTGATATCAATAAGGACGTAATCGTCATGAACACGTACGACCTTCCCTTTAACAACATCTCCGACTTTGAAGTCACGATCGGCTAGTGAAGCCTCAAAAAGCTTCTCAAAAGATTCACCTTCACCGTTCGTATAACCCGATTGGCCGGGATTTTCAGGAATGTCTTTGTCTGCCTCGTCGAGAACCGCAAGGACTTTTTCGCGCTCGATCTGTGCGCGGGTTTTAGATTTAGTTGACTGATCTGTGTTCAAAAATTACCTCCCACGAAAGACCCTTTCGATCAGTAAAAGACCTTTCGATTTCATAAACTAAGCATTTGGTTATAGAGGGATTACATGGGAAGTCAAGGATGACAGAAATTCTATTGGATGGCCCAAAAGCCTTCAACCGGCGCCTAGATAAGACCTAGTTTGTTTCTGCTAAAGGATAACACCTCAGCCACCACTTCATCCAGGGATAACTCAGAAGTATCAATGACCTTGGCCCCTTCTGGGATGGACAACGGAGCTGATTTACGGGTCGAATCCTGCTCATCTCGAATCTGTTGCTGTTTGATGGTTTCTGAGTGGTCTAAACCCTGCTCGTCCGCCCGGCGCTTGGCACGGTCCTCACTTCGAGCTGTTAAATAGATTTTGGCGATCGCCGTGGGGAAAACCACGGTCCCACAATCTCGCCCCTCGGCGACCAAGCCCGCTCGCTCAGCCCCACAACGCCGCTGAGCTTCAAGCAAGGCCTCCCGAACTTCGGGAAAATGACTAATTTTACTGGCAATCTGACCAACCTCTTCGCTGTACACGGGCTCGCTGACATCGCGACCATGTAAAAATACCCGGGTCAGATCCTCATCCAAACGGATTGTCCATATATCTGATTTCGCCAGCTGAACCAATTCTTTGGGGTCATCCAAGTTCGCACGCTCTTGGTCCGCCACAAAGGCAAGGCCACGGTAAAACGCACCGGTTGAAACCCAGTCCCATCCCAAGGTTGCTCCAAGAGCACGACTCACTGTCGTCTTCCCAGAGGCCGCAGGGCCATCAATTGTAATCACTTTTGCTGACATGCCGGCTACCTTGCGCCAAATCCAAGATCAGGTCAATTTCTTCAAGGCCGCCAGGAAGGCCCGATTCTCTTCTTCGGTCCCG
>NYZX01000140.1 GCA_002686065.1 Pseudobdellovibrionaceae bacterium
ATTACATCCGCCTGTTTGGCGAACAGTTTCCGAAGTCCCAGCTTTACGTCAAAGTCATCCTCAGTCACACCGGCAGCTCGGATTGCACTCTCAAGTCTTTGAGCGTCAAAGGACTGCCCGAGACAGAGGCTGACGACTAAAGGTGCTCTAAAAAGCCGGATACAGACTTTGCCAATATGTCTAGGTCTTGGACGCCTCCAATGGGCATCCTCCCAATAGAGTGACTTCAGCTGGAATAGCGCTTGCATCTCAACGGACAATGCCAGTACATCACCTCGCGCTCTGCACCCTTTTAATCCTATTTAGTTCGATCATGGACCACAGCCATGCTGAGGTCACCGCCCGGGACTTTTTTGGCAAGACAAATACAGAGCTTTTTGAACTATCAGGTCGCGGCACCTTAGGAAAAGTTGTTGCCGCCAAGGGCCCCGATGAAAGCCTTCAATTTATCCAGGCTATCAGTCCCCATGAGATCAACACCACCTTCAAGATGGCTAGTTCGGCCAAAATTCCCTATCGACTGAACCGGTTCTGGGTGGTGATCGGACCAAAGCNTTGGTATGTCACACCCGAGCACGTCAAACTGATTCAACCATTGATCAAAAAACTGAGCCCCGAACAAAGCCTTATGGAAGTCCTTCACTTCGCTGAATATGAAATCCAACGACGTCGGGACAACGGCACACATGACGAAACCATCTACTACGGCTTTGAACTCACAGGCCCTCTGCGCGGACAAATTTTCTACGTTCAAATTGAGCCCGCTCAGCAACGACATATCGAGGCCTTACTGCAAAACCCCGAGCCCCTTCGCGATAAGGACCTCACCCCCTTTGAACGGAAACTGACGACAAAGGGCTCTCTGACACTGGAAGAAATTGCCGAACTTCGAGCGCTTCGTGAAGTCACCCAAGTCTTTTCTAAATACAGTTCTTATCGCGACCAGTTAGGCGGATGGAACAATAACTCCGTCTTTGGACTGCATATGTGTGAGGTCCAAGCCTTTTGCGGAGAACACTCCTATGCGATGTCGCAGTTACTACAAAGCCTTAAGCATATGGGATACCTTAAGTACTTCGACGTCGGCCCCAACGTCACTCGTGAGGGTATAGGCAACAATCACGCCGGAGCCACATTGGTTTCTAAACGAAACCAATATCCTGTGGTTGTCGATTCATGGCTTGTCCCGGGCTCAACACCCGCCCGCATTCTTCCCCTTAGTTCATGGGCCTATCGACGCCAGAATGAAGATAGGTCTATTTCGGCCAACCTTTGNCGNNTCGCCTTTCAGTAGCTACNNGAAAACACAGGACCATTTCGGCCGATTTCAACATGACAGCCTGGATTGATTCCGCTAGGTTTTCTGACATCCCATAGACAGATGAGGTTGATTTGGAAATCCTTGCAGTGATCCTTGCACTAGCTGGTCTTATGTTTTTTGCCTACAAGGGCGTCAATGTTCTTGTACTCGCACCCATTATGGCTTTAGCCGCTGCGGCCTTTCAGCCCGACGCTTCGTTTATGGCCACCTATACCCAAATCTTTATGCCAGCCCTAGGAAGCTACCTTCTTAAGTACTTCCCCATCTTTATGTTGGGTGCCATCTTTGGAAAACTAATGAGCCTCAGCGGGGCTGCCGCATCGGTCGGCGCACTGATCGCTCGAATGTTCGGAAAGAACAATGCCATCCTGGCTGTGGTGGCCGCTTGCGGACTATTGACCTATGGTGGCGTCTCTTTGTTTGTCGTGGCTTTTTGTATTTACCCCATCGCCAAGGATCTGTTTGCCCAGGCTGAGATTCAAAAGCGTTTGATTCCAGGGGCCATCGCTTTGGGGTCTTTCACCTTCACCATGACNGCCCTTCCAGGAACACCCTCCATTCAAAACGCCATTCCCATGCCTTACTTTGGCACCACTGCCTTCGCAGCCCCAGGCCTGGGCTTACTCGGTGGATTTTTAATGGCCTTCTTCGGAGTCCTCTGGCTTCAACGCCGAAGCCTTGCTNTNGGNCCNGAACACTCCGAGCAAAAGCCAAGTTCAGAAGCAAGTCCCGCGCTTCCTCATTACCTGGTTGGGATAGCTCCCCTATTGCTTGTGGTTGTTTTGAATTATGTTCTATCCAGCTGGTTGTTCCCAGCGGCAGACCTTAGCTTTTTATCGCAAGAAAAATACGGCAACGCGAAGCCTGGACAGGTCATCGGCCTGTGGTCCTTGATCGTTTCCATGTTTGTTTCGGTGCTGCTGCTACTGGGCTTAGCCTGGAAACACTTAAAAGAACCAATTAAAGCTCTGAATAAGGGCACCATGGACAGCTTGCTTCCGATTTTCAACACGGCTTCCGAAGTGGGATTCGGCGCCTGCATCGCCTCGTTTGCATCGTTTCAGCTGATTAAAAATGCCGTCCTAGGTATCGCACCGAACTCGCCGCTGATCTCAGAGGCCATTGCGATTAACGTCCTTGCTGGAATCACTGGCTCGGCTTCTGGGGGCCTAAGCATTGCACTAGAAGCCCTTGGCAAAAACTATATGGAACTTGCGGCCAGCGTGAACCTGGACCCCGAGCTACTTCACCGGGTTGCCAGTATGGCCTGTGGCGGCTTCGACACCCTTCCGCATAATGGTGCCGTCATCACACTGCTGGCCATTTGCTCGATGGATCACAAGCGATCCTATTTTGATATTTTTATGGTCGCCGTGGTTTTTCCCTTTTTAGCAACGGCGACAGTGGTTGGGATCGGAAGCTTTCTTTAAAGCCCCATGCCCCATCCGCCCGAGACATTGAAAGCCTCACCGGTAATGGTCGAGGCTTCCTTGGATACTAAAAACTTCACCATCCCCGCCACTTGATCCGGCTGAGTCAGTTTTTTCAGACATTGATCTTTTAAAAAGACCTTTTCCAAAACCTCTTCTTCGCCAAGGTCATTCAGCTCCATTTGACTTTGCACTTGCTGNCGCATCAACGGAGTATCAACAAAACCCGGACACACGGTGTTTACAGTGATCCCGTGCTCAGCCCCTTCAATAGCGATGACTTTAGCAAGTCCATGCACGCCGTGCTTGGCTGCCACATAGGCGGCCTTATAGGGGCTAGCCAGCTTGCCATGGACTGAGCTGATATTGACGATTCGGCCGAACTTATTCGGCTTCATATATTTGAAAGCCTCGCGCGAGCACAAAAATGTTCCCGTTAACATAACCCCAATCAGCAAATCCCATTTTTCTTTCGGGAAGTCTTCAACCGGCGCCATATATTGCAAACCACAGTTATTCACCAACACATCCAGACGCCCGGCCTTATCATGAATCCACCGCATCGCTGAAATGACGCTAGAATCATCACTGACATCACATTGGATAAATTCGATCTTTGATTCTTCGTCGCCGGGGCGCAAATCAAAGTTAAAAACCTTATAACCTTCTGAAGATAGCTGTTCTGCGATAGCCAATCCAATTCCACTACTTGCACCTGTCACAACCGCTACTGGATTCATCAGAATACTCCTTTATTTTGGGTACTGATGTACTACAAAAAGCGCCACCCAGAGTCAAAATCCCTCTAAACTATGGCCGAAGTTGTTCAGTTTTTATGGCTGTACCTGCCCTAGCTTTTAATAGAAGGCTGAGCGACAGCGATAGGCGGCAGCCCTTTGGCCGCTGAAGCCCTTCAGCATATAGCCCCGCTGCTGAAATCGGCGATACACCTCACCCGCAATTTTCGGGTCGGTCGAATCTTCAATTTGAGACACATACTGATCCAGCATGGCCACAAACTCTGGGTTCGTTTGGTCCTGAGCATCTGCAAAATGTAGAATTTCACCCAAGACCTTAAACCGAAGATAGGGAATTTGAGTTTCCTTGGTGGCCATTAAATCCGTCAGTTTTTGTCGAACCCAGGCATTGGCAAAACCGACTCGTGCCCAGAATTTTAAATTCCACTGAACAGTCATATCCTGAAAATCGATTTCTTCGGACTTCCGCAATAGGACCTGGCCAGGGAACACAAATTCAGCCCAGTCCGGAAGTAAATTCTTATACTTCTCGAAACTCATTCCCAGGTCCTGTAAGTAGGCCCAAAACAAATCCACCATCGCTTGCTTATTCGGAAACCGCTCGACAGGAGTCCTTAAAAAGAATCGTGGCGCACCCTGCTTTAGCCGCTGTCTCAACGCAGCTAAACGCTCATCGAAGTACTCAATGGTCAGCAAATAGTCTTGAAAACTTTTTTGCACCCGAACATACCTATGTTCGGTCCGCTGTTCACCCAAAGGTCTGACTTCATATTTTTTTCCACTGCGCAAGCGCGACCTTCCATAGCCGGTGATCGATTTTAAACCAATGGCTTGATAATGAGGGGCATCTTCTACAGGGCGCCCCTCACTCGCCCCAAGCGTATAGACTGTCGAGTTGATATCTTGGGCTGCAAAATGAGCATTCAGATACCCTGAGCGAAGCTGTTTACGAACGACTTCTTCCAGAGCTGCCTTGTGGTCTTCGCCAAGATAATGAATCGGGCTCGCATTGAAAAAATCTTTTCCTAGAATCCCCGCCCCTAGTTCAGAGTGATTTTGGAAGTCCACGAAGTCATACAAAAACAAGTCCGCATCACCATTATAGGAAGACACGAAGCCCTGGTTAATATGTCCCGCTAGGTGGCGGTAGATACCTATCGACTCGGACACTCCGCTGCCTTTAGCCGACTCGAACAATAGTTCTGACATCAAGTCCTCTTTTTGCTTCCAGTGTTCAACTGTTAAAGGCTCGGCAATGACTTCAACACAACCTGGATCCCAACTGACCTGAAACCAAAACCCATCGGGAAAGGTAAACCTCCATTCCTTTCCGAATTTGCCATCCACACGGGTCATCACACAGTCGTACTCTGGACAGCGTTGGTTGATATAATCCGCCAGAATTTTAGCGTTTTTCTTTTCCAGTAACCGGCCATGCCAAGGTGACATATTCCCATTTTTCTTTAAAAGCAGATCGATATTGGAAAATTCAAACTCAGGTCCATACTTCGGCTGTACAGCCAAAGATGGTTCGGCACTGACAAATAGATAGACAATAAGAAGCCAACACAGCCGGCTTGAGCGCGCAAAAGAAATCACATTGGGTTGGAGTTCAAAATCAGCGCCAAATCACCGGGCGCCAGCCTACCTAAACAGAATAAAGGGACCTAGAATCCACAGGTAAATGGTGAAAATCTCAAGGCGACCACCGCGAATGACCTTCAAAATAGCTAACAGGCCAAACACGCCCGCCATATAGGCCACAAGCGTCCCCACAGCCAAAGGCCCCCACAGGGTCGACCCGCTGCCGGCCAAGTCTTTGATTTGTAAAATCGTTGCTCCACCGATAGCAGGGATGGACAGCATAAAACTATAAAGAGCAGCGGTCTTTCTTGGCAAACCCAATAAAAGTCCCGCAGCGATGGTGGACCCCGAGCGACTAATTCCCGGCGAGATGGCAAACCCCTGTGCCACACCAATGACGATCGCTTGCCACCATTTAATTGGTGTCATTCCTGAAAAGTCCACAAAGTCCTTATTTGCCTGGCCCTCTGACTTCGTCCCACGAGTGGCAAGAAGTAAAGTGCCAGTAATAATGAAACACACCCCCACCACTTCCAAGCTTTGAAACATCTCTAGAAAGACCGACTTCAAGCCCAATCCAATCATGGCCGTCGGCACATTTCCCAAAATGACCATCAAGATAAAGTTCCTGGCTATTCCAACGCAGGACATGGCTTCACTCAGCAGCTCAGCGACCGCTTTACGATAAACCGTTAGGATACTTAAAATTGTTCCTAAATGAACGGCAATGTCGAATGAAACCGAGTGCTCTTCAAACCCAAGAAAGTGCTGTAAAACGACCAAGTGCCCCGAACTAGAAACGGGTAAAAACTCTGTTAATCCTTGCATCAACCCTAACAGCACTGCTTCGAACATCTTAAACCTTACCAAAGCCCCATATATTTAAAGTCTGCCTGCCTTTGCTGAACCGCTTGAATACAAGAAGGGCTTAATCGAATATCCTCCAGCAAAGACTGGACTAACTGTATCTCATGCAGCCCGGCTCGGGAAGCCTCCGATTTGCACAACCGATCGATTCCCGCGGGCACGTTTTTTTGCCCCGCGCGCGACAACCAGCGCAAACAATTTGCCGGAAACAGAGCCTCGGACAACTGTGCTTCACATAGCTCATGTGCGCGAACCTGCGCTTTTAATCGCATGACGTCGGCCTGTGGATGACGACTGGAGTAGATCGAGAACTCTGAAGAACCCCAACCTAGGTTCGGGAATAAGGCAAAGGCGAGCACAAAAATATATGGTTTCATTGTAACCCCTTAATAAATTGCAGAAGTATCGGACCAAGCAACAACAACAAATAAGCCGGAAACTGAAAGAACAACAAGGGCAGCATCGCTCGCAAAGGAAGATCACTGACATACTGGTCAATCTCAGATTGAATCGCTAATTCCACTTCGGACTCAAGGGCGGCAAGTTCTGCCGATACGGGACGCCCATTCAAACCCTGANGAAACAATCGAAGTAACTGGCGCCGATACACGCTTTTCACAGATGTCAGGTCAAACTCCTGACCTTGATCGTAAAAAATCAGCCACTGATGCAGTAAACCCGAAAGAGAATTCTGATGTTGTGCAATAAACCGATGTAGACTTTGCCGAAGCGACTCACCAGATTGCAGCCCCAGCCGGATATGCAGCAAACAAGACAAACACGGGTTTAAACTTTCCATTTGTAGCCTCGCAAAACCTGCTTTGAAACAAGGAATCCCACAAAATAAAGACTCACCGACGACACAACGATGGACTGATTTGCCCGCCATCCATAATTGGAGACGACAAAGATCAAAATCCCCAGATACAAAACGCCTAAAACNCCTGATTGAGCCCGCGCTTGGCGCAGAGCCTGTCCCGACCTACGTCGAAAATCATCTTCTTTTTTTAAGACTTCCAAATAGCAATTCAGATAGGTACGGGCATAGTGCGGATAGGTGTTTGCAAACTGCAACTCGGTCGACACGGCTCGCACGAAAGGGGTCGCTTTTGTTGGCGCGATTTGTTGTGAAAAGAACACGATCTCACCCACTTTACGCAAGTCAGATCGGTACTTTTCTTCCGCGGAATCCAGTTCATCAAAGTAAGATTCCCGCAACGAAATGCCCCCTGACATCTGCAACAACACACCCGACATGAACTTCTGAAACTCAGTTCTAAAGCCCTTTTCACGGAATCGAAGTAAGACTGATTCCAATTTCAAAAGCGCAAAATTAAGAACCAAAAACAGTAAAACCAAGTAGGAAAACCCAGACTGAAACAACCATGCCAACACAACGATAAGAAAAACATAGGCCCAAACAATCGAAGCGACTTGTCCGGGGCTTAAAACGGCTTGTTCCCGATACCGGACCAACATTCGATGACCGAACAAAAGCTGAAGTAGAACAAATGAAAGGAACACAAAAACGGAAAAAGCATTCATATGGTGATGGATATGCAATTCACGTACTTAAAGTTATTTTTTCTATTGACGATAAGAGTCACGCCAGTAAACAATGATTTTGTAAGCAACAGAGTCAACAACTTTGTAAATCCATCCTAGGAGGACATAAATGGCAACAGCAAAGAAAACGACACGCAAGAAAGCTACGAAGAAAAAAGTAGCTAAAAAGGCGACTCGTAAAAAAGCGACTAAAAAAGCCGCTAAGAAAGTAGCAAAGAAAGCTACTAAGAAAAAAGCGACTAAAAAAGCCGCTAAGAAAGTAGCAAAGAAGGCTACTAAGAAAAAAGCGACTAAGAAAAAAGCCGCTAAAAAAGCGACTAAGAAAGTAGCTAAAAAAGCCACTAAGAAAAAAGCGACTAAAAAAGTTGCTAAGAAAAAGACAACTCGTAAAGCAGCTGCAAAGAAGACAACTGCTCGTAAGAAGAAGTAATTTCGACTTACAGCGAAGTCTTTTAAAACCCCGTGTAACCCACGGGGTTTTTTATTGCCTAAGATTCCTGAATTTAAACGTCGTCCGGGTTTATCAAGCTTGTCAGCACATGGTCTTCCCACTGACCATTAATACGAAGGTATTGTCTCGCCTGACCTTCGACTTGAAATCCCAGTTTTTCCAAGACCCGACCGCTGGCTTTGTTCGAAGGCATATAATTTGCCTGTATTCGATGAAGTTTTAGTTGCCGAAAAACTTCTGGAATCACCGCGGATAAGGCCTCGGTCATCAGACCTTGTCCGCCCCGACCTTCATCCAAAGAGTATCCCAGTGAACAAGCCTGCAAAGCCGCCCGCAAAATATTGGAAAAGTGAGCAACGCCAATGACATCCTGTGTCTGTCTGTCAAAAATGAAGATCCGCCAACGCCTGCCATGACGAAAGTCCGAGTGATCCCACTGAATTTGCTGTCTCCAGAAGGGCAAAGTGAAGTATCCATCCGGTTTTATGGGCTCAAAAGGGGTCAAAAAAGCCCGATTTCGCTCCATATAGGTCAGCACAGATGCAACGTCTTGAGGTTGAGCGATCCGACAGATGGTTCTTGCAGTTTCTAAGTAAAATAACGGGGTCTGAGAATGCGGATTAAAAGTAGAAGCTGACACCGACTTCCCCTGTAGGAGCGGCAACGAAGTCATCTACATCCATCAACATCAAAATTTTCGCATGAACACCGACTCCGGCGTATTCCCCGCCCAGTTGCATATATTGAATTCCGATCGCCGGATACAGCAAGTTCACCGCAAATTCGCCCTGGTCCTTTTCATCCGCATTTAAAAACTTGGTCCCCAAAAAACCGGGACTCGTGCTGGAAAAGGTCGAAGCTGTTTTTTGACGAGTCACCCACCTGGCGTAACCAAAGTCCGCAAAGGGAACCACACGCTGCCCGCCAAAATAATGCCGAACTTTAATCGAATAGGATTGGTAGCGATCACCTAGACCAAAACCGCTCAAGACACTCCATTTTGGTTGCAAGTTGATTTCTAAACTTGCCCCTAAAACGCCATGCTCACCGGCATAGCTAAAATCGACGCCCACACGTCGCTGCTGACGTAAGTCCATGGCTGTGCCCGCAGTTTTTACCACAGACTGGTTCGCTGATCTTCCATCTTTGCTGACCAAGATCGCTGCCTGAACCGAATTCACAAATAGGATGGCAATGAAAGCCCCTAACAACTGTCGTGACATTTCGACTCCTTAGAATAGTTTTGCTTTGATTCCTTCTTTTTGAAGAAATTCTTTGATCGCCGCCTTATCAAGCTCTTTCAGCCGCCATAAAAGCTCGTGCAATAGCTTAATGGTCTTTTCACCCTCTGGGGTGCGAAGCTTTCCAGTGAAATGACGTAGATCGCCCGTCAATCCGACGGCATTGTCTACTAACTGAGCCAAATCATCCCGTTTCGAGATTCGGTCTAGCTGAGTCAGTGCTTTATCAAAATCCCGGACCAACTTGTTTAACAACTTAATGGTGTCAATCACGTCACCCTTGTTGTTTTCAACAATTTCCAAAATCTTCCCCGCAAGTCCGTAGCTTTGCGATATCAATTGGTCGATTCGTGGCGGATCTTCACCGCGAACGATTTGCCCATTTTTCAAAGCTGGGGCCTCGGCCGAACCCGGCGAAACCTCTAAGAATTTTTCACCGATTACACCAGCTAAATTGATATAGAATTTGCTATCTTCGCGAATGCTATTCCACGCATCATCCGACACTGTAATCACAACACGAAGCTTATTTTCAGGATCTTCACCTTCTGCAACACGGGTTAAGGGATCGAAAGTGATTTCCTTCACCTTACCAACCTTAATACCCATCACTCGAACCGGCGACCCTACCTCAATACCACCGGCGAAACTGTAAACCACCGTTAAGCGCTTTTCGCTTGCAAACGGGTTTATCAATCCCAAGTAGTAAACAAAGGTAATCACGGCCAGAATCGACGCGAAAAATAAAAGACCAACTTTAACTTCTGACTTCATTAAATAGGCTTCCTCT
>NYZX01000141.1 GCA_002686065.1 Pseudobdellovibrionaceae bacterium
AAACCCTACAAGCCGAACCTGAGTCCAACTAACTCAGCCTACGTCGCGGTGGCCCCCTGCGAGATCCAATGGTCAGTGAGAGGAGCCTGTTAGCCTTCTGGGGCAAAGTTTTGAAGCCCCGAAACCTCACTGACGCCTGAGGCCTGAAGTGGCTCGGGTGGTGGGCCGGATGGTCCTGGATCATAACCTTGCGGCGGTCCGCTTGGTGGCGGGGGCTCTGGTCCCAGCGAGCTTTGAATATCGTCTTTGAATATCCCGTACTCGGGTACCCAGCGTAGTTTAACCGTTCCAGTCGGTCCGTTACGTTGTTTACCGATAATGCATTCGGCAAGACCTTTAATTTCAGGGTTATCCCGTTCGTAGTAATCTTCCCGGTAAAGCATCATGATCACATCGGCATCCTGCTCGATCGATCCCGATTCCCGTAAGTCTGAAAGCATTGGGCGGCGATCTGTACGACCTTCCACACCCCGGTTTAACTGGGCTAGGGCAATCACCGGAACCTTTAGTTCCTTGGCAATGGCCTTCAGTGTGCTTGAAATTTCCGAGACTTCACGTTCCCGTGAATCCATCTTTTGCTTCATCCTCATCAACTGAAGATAATCGATCATGATCATATCAAGGCCATGTGCGGCCTTCATACGGCGGGCTTTCGCACGTAGCTCAAAGGGACTAATCCCCGAGGTGTCGTCAATAAAGATCGGCGCCTCAGATAGCCTGGCGGCCGAGTTAATCAGTTCCTGCCAGCCCTTATCATCCACTTGGCCCACACGAAGATTCGATAGCGGCACCTTGGAATCAATCGATAGCATACGAACCATCACCTGTTCTTTTGCCATCTCGGCTGAAAAGTAAGCCACGGCTTTCTTTTCGTTCAGGGCCGCGTGCATAGCGATGTTCAAACTAAATGCCGTCTTTCCCATAGAGGGACGTGCCGCTAAAATGATAATTTCACCGGGTTGAAAGCCGGCCGTCATATCATCCAAACCCATAAAGCCTGAAGGCACACCGTTAACGGATCCTTTTTTATGATAGATCTCTTCCAGAAAGCTGTAGGTTTCTTTAACAAGCGTGGCCGAATCTGTTAGCCCGCTAACACTGCGTTCTTCGGCAACACCGAAGATGGCGGACTCGGCTTGGTCCATATAGCTTTCAACATCTTCAAAGTCTTGGCGAAACCCCTGGTCCGAAATTTTGTCGGTCACCTGGATCATCTTTCGAACTAAAGACTTTTCAGAAACGATTTTCGCATAGCTGGCCACGTTGGACGTCGAAGGTGTCTGATCGATGATTTGTGCCAGATAGGCGGGGCCACCGACCAGTTCCAACAAGTTCTTTTCCATCAAATAGTTCGATACAGTAATCAGGTCTGTGGGTTGTCCACGGCGCTGAAGGTCCTTGATGGCGGCAAATATTTTTTGATGGGCTGGTTTGTAAAAATCGGATTCATCAACCTGGTCGGCAACAACATCCCAGGTTTCGGATTCAAGCATCAATGCGCCAAGCGTGGATTGCTCGGCTTCCGTATTATGCGGCGGAATCTTTCCTTCCACGGCGGTCCCCCATAAATAAAGTCAAAAGGTGCGGGCCTCCCCCAANTGATGCCGTAAAAGTACTTATCCCGCTGATGCTTTTTGTGTTGTGTTTGAGACTANTGACTGATGCGGTCGCGCACGCGAATGCGGTAGGTATCAATCTTTTTCTTCAAAGTATTACGGTTAATTCCAAGCATAGCAGCTGTCTTTACTTGGTTGCCATTGTTTTGCTGTAGGGAAAGCTCGATCAATGGTTTTTCGACTTGCTCCAAAAAGATCTTATAAAGTCCGTTCAATTCAACTTGAGCTTCACGTTGTTGTTCAAACAAAACTTCAAGTTTGCTTTTAACAAGTTTCTCAAGGCTGACTGATTGAAGGTTTGCAACAAACAGATGATTTGAATTGCTAAGATCTGGAGTCATTCAGTAAATCCCCTACGTTCAGATGTATCGCTAGACTGAGTGTTTTTGAGGAGGTCGAAACTGCTAGAAGACATTGATCTTGTCAAGCGATGACAAGCAATACTTGTAAACTCTATGAGCTTCGAAAAATTCGCTTGGCTCATGAAAGCTGCACTAGACGCCGACTTCCTCTGGAGACCAAATATACTTGTGCATTTGCAATTGCAACCGAATTGGATGCGAGACAGAAAGAATTTTTTTTGCAAGCCATTTTTCGTCGACCTGTGAAAAGCTTGGACTGAATAATACTGGGAATTTTTCGAACAGATTGTTGTCGACGCAAAACTGCACTGACCAGTTGAAATCTTTTTCGGAGCAGATCACAAATTTAAATTCACTATTGACATCATCCAGCTGCAAATTCTTTTCGGAAAAAGCTTCGAAGGCACCACTATCAGGAGTCTTCACATCAATAATTTTTTTGACTCGTGGATCNACACNTTCACAACTNATGTCACCCGAGGTTTCAAGCGACACNTGATAACCTTCGTCAGACAATTGNACCATCAAAGGCAGCACGGCTTTTTGCAGTAAAGGTTCGCCGCCGGTCACGCAAATGTAACGTGTTGGGTATTCGCGAATTTTGTCCACAATGTTATCCACAGTCTGCCACTCACCTTTGTGATAGGCGTATGTGGTGTCGCAATAGGTGCATCGTAGGTGGCAGCCTGAGGTTCTGACGAAGACTGTGGGAAGGCCAAATCGCGTGGATTCGCCTTGAATGCTAAAAAAGATCTCGTTGATCTTGATTTGGTTCGATTTCTGGCTGTTTTCAGACATTTGATCTTTTTATACTGGGCCAAGGGTGGGGTCAAAGAATCCAGACTAGGCTGAAAAACAGGTATTTTCTATTATATAGAAATGAGTCGTCTTCTTAGAAAATTCCGCCGTGATATCATAGGACTCGTTTGGGGGGCTGCGGCCATCTTCCTCATTCTTGCCTTAGCCAGTTATTCCCCCCTGGATGCTTCATTCAATTCCGTGGGCAGCAACGAAAAACCAGTGAACCTCTGTGGTTACTTTGGATCTTTTATGGCCGATGCGCTTTATCAGTTCCTGGGGCTTAGCTCGTGGCTTTTTGTTTTGGGGGCCGCCCGCCTAAGCTACTTTGGTTTCTCCGGCCGCGAGGTTCGAGCTCAGTGGCTCCGTTTGCTTTGGGCCAGTTTATTATTCGTCAGTGTAGCTAGTTTGCTAGGGCTTTATGCGCCCGAGGTTCGTATTTTTAACGAGACCATTGCCCTGGGAGGGGCNANGGGACTGGCCGTTTCAAGTGGCCTTGTTGATGTTTTTAACTTTATGGGTGTGGCAGTTATTCTTTGGACGTCGCTGCTGATCTTGGTGGTGTTTTACACCGAGCGATCGCTGTCCGAGCTACTGGATATTCCCTTGGGATGGCTGGCCGAGGGCCTGCACTGGTTGCGCGATCGCTGGGCCGCCTTTTCCTTTCGGGACCTGTTGTCAGGCTTTAAGGGCTGGGTGATGGGCTTAATCCCAGAGCGAGCGGCGGCCACCGATGGCCCACAGGTGACCATTTCGACCCCGGCCGGCGAAAGTGATCAGCCCAGTGGGCGTTCTCGGCTATTTGCCCTGTTTAAGCGCTCTGAAAGCGAGTCCTCTGAGAACGATGAGGACGAAAAGCCGAAAGGCCGCTTTTTTGCCCTAAAGCCCGAAGCTGAAGAGGACGAGGATGACGATGCGCCTGAATTCGAATTAGAAGCCGAAAGTGAATACGAAGAGGACGGCGAAGAGTATGAAGAGGATGAAGAGGCCAGCGATGGTCCCGAGTTTGTCCTTCAACAAGATGAGGACGACGAGGAAGAGCCGGAAGCTCCACGTCGTAAGCGGCGATTAAAGCTGAAGACCAAGGTGCGCCGTCATGTCGAAAACTGGGAGCTACCAAAAGTCAGTCTTCTGGAAGACCCACCCTTTTCGCGTGAGCGTGTTGATGAAAAAGACCTTCGACGAAAAGCGGACGTACTGACCGACAAGCTGTCACAGTTTTCTGTGGGCGGGGAAGTGGTCGGTATCAAGCCAGGGCCTTTTGTGACCATGTTTGAATTCCGGCCGAATGCGGACGTGAAGATTTCAAAAATTACCGATCTTGCGGATGATTTATGTTTAGCTCTTAGTAGTGAATCCGTTCGTATTATTGCGCCGATTCCAGGGCGAAACGTGGTGGGGATTGAAACTTCAAATTCGACCCGCGAGACCGTTTACCTGAAGGAAATCATCACCGAAGACAAGTTTTGGGACGAGGACGTCAAGCTGCCAGTTCCTTTAGGGAAAGCAGCCAATGGTTCGGCCAAAATCATGGATTTGCAAAAGATGCCGCATTTGATGGTGGCTGGAACAACCGGGTCAGGAAAATCGGTCTTTGTGGTGTCTTTTTTGACGTCCTTGCTGTTTAAGCACTCGCCGAAAACGCTGCGGCTGATTCTGGTCGACCCAAAGCAGGTCGACTTGGCTTTGTTTAACAATATTCCGCATTTGGTGATGCCGCCGATTCGCGAGTCCAAAAAAGCCGTCACAGCCCTTCGCTGGGCCATTCGCGAAATGGAAAAGCGTTATCGATCCATGTCCAAATTTGGCGCTAGAAAAATCGAAGAGTTCAACGATAAGGTTCAAGAGTTTTCAAAAAAGCAAATCGAAGAACATCAGGCCATCAACGATCAACTGGAAGAAGACAATAAAAAGAACGAAACTTATTATTTCACCGAACAGCCTTTTGTGGTGATTGTGGTGGAAGAATTTGGTGACCTGATGGCTGTGGACAAAAACAATGTCGAACAGGGCGTGGTGCGATTGGCTCAGATGGCCCGCGCTGGGGGGATTCATCTGGTTCTTGCCATGCAGTCACCTCGTAAAGATGTGGTGACGGGTTTAATTAAGACCAATATACCTGGGCGCGCCAGCTTTAAAGTGGCCAGTAAACTGGATTCACGGGTGATCTTAGACGAAGGCGGAGCCGAGCGATTGCTATCGCGCGGGGATATGTTGTTTTTAGATCCGACGGTTTCAAAGCCACAGCGTCATCACGGGGCTTGGTTAACAGAAAAAGAAATCGACCGAGTGATCAAGTTTTGGACCGATCAAGGCGAGCCGGAATACGATGAACTCGCAATGAAGGCGCTTGAGGGATCGGGCGGTGGCTTTGATTTCGACGGCAATAGCGAAGATGTCCTATCTGATGGCAGTGAAGAATATGACGATCGATATGATGAAATCGTCGCTTTCGCAGCAACGCAGAAAGCCATCAGCGCGTCATTGATTCAGCGTCGTTTTCGTTTGGGATATCCGCGAGCCGCGCGCTTGATCGAAGTTATGGAGTCTGAAGGTGTTGTTGGTCCACCAAATGGAAGCAAGCCGCGCCAGGTTTTAATTAGCCCCATGGAATAGCTTTAAAGCGCGGCTTCGCGCTTTTCAATGGCCCGAATCTGTGAAAAATTAAAGGTCATGAAATGTCTTATTCTACTTAGTCTTGCAGGCCTTTTTGTTTTGATCTCCAGTTGTGGGGTGAAAGGGCCACCGCGTCCGCCACAATCACTTGTCGAGTTAGGCCGAGGTCAGCCCGCCTATGAAGAAGCGGGCGAGGACATTGAGGTGGACGAAGACATTCCTGTACCCATGAAGAAAAAGAAAGAGAAAAAATGAGCTTTGATTTTAAAGGTGTTTCGACCGCTCTTGTGACTCCGTTTAAAGACGGTGAAGTGGATTTGGCTAGTTATGAGCGCGTCGTTCGCTTAAACCTGGATAAAGGCGTTGAGGGACTGGTTGTCAATGGAACCACGGGCGAATCACCCACATTGAATCCGGGCGAAATTGAAATGCTGTTTCAGCGCACGCAAGATATCGTAGCCGGGCAGGTGCCTGTGATCATGGGGACGGGTTCGAATTCGACTCAAAAAACCATCGAAATGACCCAGTTTGCCGAGCGTATGAAGGCGGATCTCGCTTTGGTTGTGACGCCTTACTACAATAAGCCGACGCAGGCGGGGATCATAAAGCACTTTGAAGCGATCTGTGCTGAAACAAATATCCCTTTGATGCTGTATAATGTCCCCGGCCGGACCATTACAAAAATTGAAGTGGACACCTTCCGAGAGTTGCAAAAGCTGGATCAAATCATCGGCGCCAAAGAGGCAACAGGCGATATCGAATTCGCTAAAAAGTTGTTCCCGGTTATGAACGAAGATTTCGTTTTAGTGAGTGGTGACGATGGCACTTGTTTTGATTTTTGTTTGCAAGGGGGCCATGGCGTGATCTCGGTCATGAGTAACGCGTTTCCATCGCAAACTCGGGAGTGGATGGATAAGGCGCGTGCTGGTCAGGCCGACTGCATCCAAGGCTTTGCCGAATATAAAGATGTGATTGATGCCATGTATGCGGAAACTAACCCCATCGGGATAAAAATGGCTTTAAAGTTGATGGGCGTGATCGATTCAGCAGAAATGCGTTTACCCATGACTGAAATGACCGAGCCTGCAACCGCGGCCCTGAAAAAGGCCTTGGAAAAACGAGGTCTGATTTAATGGCCCTAAAAACCTTTATTTTTGGCGCCAGCGGTCGGGTCGGACAGCATTTGATCGAGCTGACATCGAAGGACCAACGATTTGAATGGGTCGGCGGCTTCGCCCGCAGCGATCATCGGTATATCAATGATCTATCCAAGGCTCCGGCCGAGATCGACTTGGTGGTGGATTTCAGTTTACCGGAAGCCTTGCCAGAGGTGGTTTCCTTTTGTCAGTCAAAAAAAGCCGCTTTAGTGTCGGGGACGACCGGCTTGAAGGATTCCCATTTTAAACAACTTGATCAGTTATCTAAGGATGTGCCGGTTTTGTGGGCTCCGAATATGAGCCTGGGCGTGGCCTTTTTACGAAAGTTGATCGCTCACTTGGGTGAACTAAAAGATTTTGATTTTCAAATTGAAGAGTTTCACCACCGGCATAAATTGGATGCACCTTCAGGAACAGCCCTTCGACTGCAAGAAGACCTGAAAAAAGCCGTTAAAGTGGATGTGCCTGAACCTGTCGCCATTCGCGGGGGTGGTATTTTTGGATTACACCGTGTGTTTGCCATGTCCGAAGAAGAGCAAATCGTTTTAGAGCACCAAGCTTTGAACCGAGCTGTTTTTGCAAAGGGCGCATTAGAAGCAGCGGCCTGGGTGACAACTCGCCCAGCAGGCCGATACCAATTAGAAGATGTTTTACAGGGGCCGGCTTAATGGCTGCCTGCCTGATTAGTCTTGTTTCACCTTTGTATGCGGGGCTGCCCGAGCTAAAGAACACGCTGTCGAATTTGCACGAACATTTGCACTTAAAAGTGTTGGGCTATTCGTCGGTGTATTTGGCCGACTATCAGGTCGATAGTTTTGAAAATATCCACGATATTCGCAATGATACACACCTTGAGGCCCTGGCCATGGTTATGAAGTATGAGGTCACGATGGACTTCGAGGAGCTTTATACCCAATTGCATGAATTCCAATCTATGGAACAGTCCAAGCCCTTCCAAACCCGCGCAGAGATTCGGCTTTTGTCATACGAAGACCGAGTGATGAGTCGTCCAAGTATGCATATTCCTCACCCCGAGCTTATTGAGCGGCCGGATTGGTTGGTGCCCGCCGGTGAGGTTTGGCCTGACTTTGATCATCCGATCTTAAAAGAGCCCTTGAAAGATCTTGCTGGAAAGTACCAAGGCGTCCCCTGGGGGCGGTTTTATGCCCAAGGGAAGAGTGTTTTAGAGGTTGAAGGCTGATTTTGTGACTATCAGCTGGACTAGGTCTAGTGCGATTGATAACTTAGCGAGCATTCATATATAAGGAGATCCCTGCATGAAGTTTTATATCGATTCTGCAGATATCGAAGAAATTAAAGTGGCCAATAAAATGGGCCTTGTTGATGGTGTAACAACCAATCCGTCTTTGGTGGCTAAAACTGGTCGCCCTCACCACGATGTCATCAAAGATATTTGTGCGGAAGTCGATGGTTTGGTTTCAGCTGAGGTGATTAGCCTTGAAGCCGACAAAATGTACGCGGAAGGTCTTGAGCTAGCTAAGATCGCCGACAACGTTGTCGTTAAGATTCCAATGTGCGAAGACGCTTTGACTGCGGTTCGTCGTTTGGCTTCTGACGGTATTAAAACCAATGTGACTTTGGTTTTCTCGGCCGTTCAAGCTTTGATGGTTGCTAAGGCTGGTGCGACATTGGTTTCGCCATTTGTTGGCCGTCTCGACGATATCAGCAATGATGGAATGAATTTGATTAGCCAAATTAGTCAAATTTATCAAAACTACGGTTTCACAACGGAAACATTGGTAGCAAGTATTCGCCATCCAATGCATGTTCTTGATTCAGCTTTAATTGGTGCTGACATCGTGACCATTCCTCTCAAAGTGATCAAACAGTTGGCTAACCACCCACTAACAAGCGCTGGTATCGAGCAGTTTCTAAAAGACGCTGCTAAGGTTCCAAACTAAGGGCTTGTCTTCGATGTTTCGTCGACTATCCGTCTTATTGATTTGCGCAGCCGGCCTTGTTGGCTGCGCGTCTACAAGCATCGATAATCTACATTTCCCATACCGTGCTCTACAAAATCTAGCGAAAAAGTCCTCACCCTTGGGGGTTAGAACTGTCAGCCGTAATGGTCGAGAAGTCTACAGCCAGTATTTTGCTATCTATAAAGGCACTTACCGCGACGCCTCAAAGCTGGGTCGCAGGTACTTCAGTAAAATCAGTATTCTTGGTGGACGACGCCCCTATGAGGTCAGTATCGAAGTCTTTGAAGAGACGCGTCATTCCGATGGCAGTTATTCGTCGCCAAGTAGCACATCTAAGTATGTTCGCCGGGTCAAAATGGATTTTGAACGCCACCTAGCAGAACGTCGTAAAAATCCAGGGACTATTGACGACTTCAAGGTGTTTTAACTAGCCTTATGCAGAGTACTCATGGCTATTGGTCTTGGGAACTTTGCCTAAGGATGGGTTGTGAACAGCATAGTTGCGGCATTTGGATTTGCCTTATCCACATTAAACAGTTGTCTGTTTTGGGCTGTTATCAGTTCGACTGCATTTCTATTGCAGAGCGAACACCTATCTAATCCTGTCTTCTATCGTGCCACATCAGGTTTATCTTTAACGATGAACTCGGCATCACCAGCGGTGGTTGCCTTTGTTGAATCGCATCGTTTGTTAAACGTTGCAGAAAACAAAGTCGATGATCTATCAGAGGATCTAACCACAGAAGCTGAAGTTGTTCTTCTTGAAAGCAGCGAGCGGCCGGTGGAACAGCGTTTACCACAAATTGCTCAGCTTCGTGATTACCAACCTCTTGGCGGCTTAGTGGTACAAGCGCGTCTTGAGGAACAGCCCGAAAACCTGATTGCTAAAAAATCGATCGAACCACCAAGTCTATATAATGACACCGGAGATTTACTTCCGCTAAAAGTGCGAAAGCAGCGATTGCTTGAATACTACGCGGACCAGGGATTGCTGACACCAAGCCTTGAAAGTCGAGCCAAACAGGTCATGGCAAGGCATGGGGTCAGTGAAAATCAAACCCCGACCGTCTATTTATCAGATTCACAGCCACAACCAGGAACACTTGCAACTCCGTATTTGTCGGCTCCAGCCGAGCCGACCGAGCCCCTTGCTGTGGCCCAGGGGAGTACAGCCCCAGATCGCATCTTGATTGCGGCCCACCGAGTTCGAAAAGCAGAACCAGCTGGGGATGAGCTGATTGACCTATTAAAGGGTGATCCTGCTCAGGCCGGCCTTTATATCGTTAACGGCGGCATTCGTTTTGCTGGCGGCTTGGCCTATTTGATGAACGAAATGAGTCTTCACCTATACCGTGAACAAGATGGACGCCAAAAAGACATGGGGTACGTCAAAGCGGATGAAGCTCACTATGAAATCGTCGTACCGAAATTATCAGGAGATTTGGTTTTGGAGCTTCGTCACTACACCGGACAGCTTCTAGGCCTATCACGTATCTCATTAAGTGATGTTGCCAGCCAGTTGCCGGGCCAGTCCGTGATTAGCGACCTAGAGCTTGTGATTCAACCAAGCTATGACGAAATATCTGGTCAAGTGGTGCCGGAACAGGTGACGGCTGCATCAAGAGAGCTGCAACAAAGCCTTGTTGTCGAACAAGTCTATGGCGGTGCCAAAGCCCTACTTGAGAGTGACGGAATTTTTCGCGTTCCTGGTTTTGAACCAGGAAGCACGATCTACTTAAAGGCTCAGGCCAAGGGATATGCCCCGTCAATTTGGCAGGCCCAAGTTGGCAGACATCACCGGGTTCAGTTGACCGACGAGCGAGACCTAAAAGTGATCGCAAAAGAATTGGGACTAAGACATCCGTGGACAGAGTACAGTTATATTACCGGTCGCATTTCAGGATATGGTGAAAAGCTGGATGGCTACAAAGTGGATGTGGTCGACAGTCAGGCTCGGGTGGTTTATTTGAATGACCTGGGTATTCCGGATGTCAGCTTGGATCGGACGGGACGTTCTGGGCAGTTTATAGCTGTATCGCCAAACCAAAACGAAACCTATCTACGCGCATATAAAGGGGGCCGAATTTATCCGGCTCAATTGGCCGTGCGGGCTGCGGGCCAGGTGTTTCGCATGAGGTTTGATCACCCAACAGATCAAAATCTTGAACTTCAGCAAGACAGCGTTTTGGCAGAAGGGGAGCCCTTAAGAGCGCGCCTTATGGGTCAGGAGATCTTTGTTCAAGGCGATGAACAATCGGTTCCTTTTACTGTCGACGGAGGCCAATCTTACTTAGAGGTGGAAGTGGCCGAAACCATTCAGCATATGGCGGCGAAAGTCTATGTCAGCGAATCTGCCGAGCGCATTGAAGTGTTAAGGCCAACCAACGCACAGTTGTTGCGATTGATCGAGCGATCGGGTCAAGCCTTACGCGCTGAAATGGTTCACTTGGTTGGGTTTTACCAGTCGCAGCGGCGGGTCCTTTTGAATGGGCAACCAGCAGGATCGCTCGTCTATTTCGATAAAAACGGAGAGTTCGTTTCACTGGAAGATGCTGACCGCAAAGCCTATGGCTTTTTAATCGCAAACCAGCAGCCCGGTTTGACGCGAGTCGAGTTCCAGCATCGCGACCAGGCGACTCAGAAGGTGATGGATATTCGCCTTGAGCCAGCCACGGTCCAATTGCTGCCGTCGTTTTAAGAACAACTAGATTTCTGTCGCCTGAATTTCATTCCAGCGTTGTGTGAGATGTTCGGTTGAGCGCAAAAGGTGCTCGGTCTGTTTTGGGATAACCAGCCGGAAACCAGCGGGAAGCACGGTTTCGTGATGTTCCATGTCGGGATTGAGGTCTAGCAGGATGTCGACCGGCAATAAGGCGTTTTCAGCAAATTCGCTAAGGCTTGTTGCTTGGTCGGTTTCGGCGATTGAGATATCCAAGGGTGATTTGGTTTTCACATCTGGAAAAATCTGTTCGGCATAGGTGTAGGCGTGAAGGGCCGCAAGAAAACAGGGGTAGAAATTTTTTGAGGCAAATCCGAACGAGCGCGCCTTATAGTCGTTAAGAATGGTGACAAAGTTGTCCGTGTCTAATTTTCTCATGGCGTTGCGGACACTGCCAATACCGTGGTTGTAACCTAAAATCGCTAGGGCCCAGTTACCCTTAGCTAACCGGTAGTTTCGCTTTAAGTGGAAAGCGGCATACTCGGTCGCTTTAATCGGGTTATTGCGTTCATCAATTTGCTTTTTAACGATCAAGGTTTCTTTGGCCGAGCTGGGCATGATTTGCCAAATACCGCTTGCGCCGACTTTACTTTCAGCTTCGATATTAAAGCTGCTTTCAACAAAAGGAAGGGCCGTTAGCTCGACGGGAAGTCCCTGTTCGGCAAAAATTTGCTTCATATAGGGCATAAACTGACCGGAATGGTGTAGGCCTTCTTCAAAGAAGTCTTTTTGGCCCAGCTGTGAGCGAACCCGGCTAGAGGCTTGGGTAAAAACCTGCTTTCGGCGCCCGCCGACCGAGCGCAATAGCCGATAAACCAAGCGCTCGTCCTTAGATAGCCCACGGTAATTGGACCGTTTAGAAAGACTGCGGATGGCTTTCCGGATGGCTTGCTTTCGAGCCGTTACGATTTTCTTGGCTTTGTGATAGCGGGTCCAAAAGTGTCCAGGGCCATCTAGAATGGGGTTCGTATCAACCACTTCATAGACCAGCCAGGGGTATTTCGAATCATGAATCACATGATGGTTTTTTGAGTACTTTGTATAGATATCAAACCAAAAGCCGACCCGTCGTTTTAAAGATTTCGGGACACGGAATTCGGGTGAAATCCGACCAAAAGGGTCAGATAAAACCAGCTCGATAGAGCGCAAACTGGGGTCTTCTTCAGAGTTTTTGGCCGTCGGAGTCGAGTCGGGCAGAGCTTCAATGGCCTCTGTCACCGCCAAGCTGGGAACGGTCGGCCGCTGATACATTGGATCCTGTCGAACGGCGGCATAGATAATCATGGCGATCACCAGTAGAGCTGGTGAAAGGCTCAATAAAGAGCGTGATAGTGAATGTTGCGTTTTGTGTTCTTGTTTCATAGTTTACAAACCCTGTGCGGATTATATGTGCAACAGCAGGGCCAGCGCGGCAAGGGCCTAGAGGCCGGCCCTTTGAAAACAGCTGGGGCTGCTGAAAAAACTCCGTACAGGCGACAAAAAATGTGACTGCTGTCTGCGCCTAAAATGTCACAACAGTGTTGTGGTCCAAGGCCGCTGAATCCCGTGTCACAGGGCCCTTTGTAGGCCTGGACTTGGTAAGGGCAGGCGCCCTACAATAGGACAAGGGACTATAGGGTCATTAGGGTAGAGCGTGGACGGGCAAGAGGAATACAGCAGCAAAAAACATACGGTGATTATCAGTGATCTTCATCTGTGCGAGGCCGAGCCGGTTCATCCCAAGTATCCGCTTTGGAAGAAGTATAAGACCCGCGAGTTCTTTTTTGATGACGACTATGTCGACTTCCTTAAACACATCAAATCTGTCTCGGACGGCCCGATGGAGCTTGTTTTAAACGGGGACATTTTTGACTTTGATAGCGTATCGACGTTTCCGCAAAGTCCACCCTACCGGATTTCGACTTTGGAGCGTTTGACGGGCCTACATCCACAGGAAGAAAAATCCTTATATAAAATCCGGCGAATCTTGCGCGATCATACTACCTGGGTTCAGGCCACGAGGGATTTTGTTCTTGAAGGACATAGCCTGGTGTTTATCGTTGGTAATCATGATTTAGAGCTACATTGGCCGGCGGTTCAGCAAGCGATTCTAACGGCGCTGGATCTTCCTGATGTCTTTAAAAGCTCGGTGCGCTTCTGTGAGTGGTTTTATATCTCAGAAAAAGACACCTATATCGAGCATGGAAACCAGCAAGATCCCTATTGTTTGTGTCAGGACCCGATCCACCCTTTTATCCAGCGATTTAATAAACTGGAAGTCCGTGTTCCTTTTGGCAACTTAGCGACTCGCTACCTGGTGAACGGTATGGGTTTTTTCAACCCCCATCTGGCGGCGAACTATATTATGTCGGCCTTTGAATACGTGCGCTTTTTTATCAAATACATGTTACGAGCTCAGCCCCAGCTGATGATCACCTGGCTATGGCGGTCGACGGCGGTCCTGTTTCAAACCGCGGCTGATCGCCTGAGGCCGGCCATCAAAGAGCCTTTAACCATCGAGGACCGGATTGAGGCTGTGGCTAGAAAGTCAAATGCGACGCCGCGAATGGTTCGAGAACTGAAAGAGCTTTTTGCGCTACCAGCTTCAAGTCAGCCCTGGATTATTGCAAAAGAGCTTTGGCTGGACCGGGCCTTAATTATGGCTCTGGCTTTTTTCATTCTGATTCAACTGTGGTTAGTGCTGGATCAGGTTTTTGATTTCTCTATTGGGTGGCTGTTGATTCCCTTCTTTTTATTTTTGCCCTTCTTTGTGTTTTACTCTCGCTCGGTCTTTCCCCAGGCGGACGAGTTCAAAGAGCCCCGAGAAACCATCATGCGCGCTGTATCCATGATCACGAAGACCAACCGAATCATTTATGGCCATACCCATATTGTTCGACACGAGATGATCGGCCCGGTGGAGCACTTAAACAGCGGCACCTGGTCGCCGGCTTTTGAAGATGTTGAATGCACAAGGCCTGTTGGGCAAAAGACGTTTATTTGGATCGCGCCGAGGGCGAACCGGCCAGGCCGCAAGGCCCGCGTCTATCAGTTTAAAGACGGTCAGGGCCTCCCGGTATTTAACTATGGGGGCGAAAAGATCCGCACCCCGAAAAAAGCTCAGCCTTTAGAGGTTGAATAGGTATTCGATATAAACGAAGTTCGATGGGTCACTTGTGGTGAAGTAATCCCCGTGGATAAAGTGTGAAACCCCAAGCGTCAGCTTTTCGTTTTTGCTGGGCTTATAACTTAGAAGTAGATCCACTTCTTGGCCGACGTCAGATTGACTGGCATCGCCGCTAAGAACGGAGCTCGTCGACTGGTTGTAGGCGCCCACTCCGGTTTCGTTTTGCTGGAATTGAAAGTACTCAAGGGTTGCGACCCAGCTAGATCCGGATCGGAAGTTGAGACCAGCGTTTAAGGTGTTCAAATTCTGACGACCGACGATATCGATAATCCCGTTGTAGCGATGTCGGTTGGTATAAAGGTGGTCGTAGCCGGAGCTGGCTTCCGCATATCCTAAGAAGGCACGCAGTGATCCGCTGGCTAAATAGCCGACCTCGAAATTGACGTTGTATTCGTCTTCTTCGGCCTGGCGGTTTCTTTGATAGATATTTTCGGTTCTGAAATCAAAGGTAGGGCCTCTGTATTTAAACCGGAAACCGGTCGTGTGGGTTTCTAGAACCTGGGCCTCGTTGTCGTTGATATAATATAGGTCGAGCTCCAATGGCTTTGACTTTAGGATCTTCCAGTAGGCAAAAGCCAGGATTTGATCGTCTTCAGTGGTTCCTGTGTCATCGCCTTCAGAAATCGATGAGTAGACCAGGTCCAATTCGCCAAGTCCGACATCGACGACGGCTTTAACGGCATCATAGCTGAGTCCACCGGTGGTCCAGTTCCTTGTTCCTAAAACAATGTTGTCGCCATAGTTAAGGCGTTGTCGCCCGATAAGGAAGGTGACGGAATCCCATTTCGAAGTCACATAGCCCTCAAATAGGTCGACACCCGAGTGATATTTATCTCCGCTGGACAAGCGCGTGCTATCGTTTTCATCGTTGGTCGCAGAAATGAGTTCGCCATAATTTTTTGTGGCTTGAGGCACCAGGCGAAAAGACAAGCGATCATTGACCACCCCGGTTAGTCCCAGGCGGGCGCGAAACTCTGTCAGGTTCCGGCGGTCTCCAGAAGAGGTGAATGAAAATTCACGGTGGTGATTTCGGACCCGAAACTGGGCATCATAGGTTAACTTCAATTGGTCTAAATTTATGGTTTTGTCTTGGGTGTAAGCTGTGACTCCGAAAAAAACCACAGCGAAAAAAACCAGATGCTTCATCAACGTACCCCTTTGCTTATGACCCGCGATTGATTTATGCCGCTCGTTTAAATGACTTGAAAGATTTTTTTGAGGTCGAAGAAGACCCCTTGGTTGTTCCACCGTGAACACGCTCAGACTTGGGTGTTCTGACCAAACTTTGCAGTGAAGCGATGGAATCTAGGATTTCTGAAACAGAGCCCCGAACGCCCTCTGAGGCACCGTTGAGATCTTCAGCGGACGAGCTAGAAGATACCGCGGCTTCAGATATTTCCTGAATCGCTAAATTGACATCTTCGACTCCGGCGAGCTGCTCGCGAGAGGCCTCAGAAACTTGCTGAGAGCGCATTTCAACATCCGTAAAACCATTAGAAACACTGACGAAGACATCTCGACACTGATCGCTCAGTTGCACGCTTTCATTGACGTATTTTTGGTTGCCGTCAATGGATTGGGCCACATTGGTCTTCGTGCTTTCCACAATACTTGAAACCTTGCTCATGCTGGTCGCAAGCAGGCTTGAAATTTGGTGAGCCGAATCACCACTTAATTTTGCTAAATTACCA
>NYZX01000142.1 GCA_002686065.1 Pseudobdellovibrionaceae bacterium
AATCGGAAAGTAGTTTTCTTGAGGGGCTTTTTGGAAAGCGTGTTACCGAAACCATGAACGCCCTGTTTGAAGAGCTGCCTTATGATGATTCCGTCGATGAAGACAGCGAGGATGAAGTTCACGAAAAGCGTCACCAGGTTTCAAAGTTCAGAAATGTTGTTTTTGGTTTTAAGGTGAATGAAGAGAATTTAGATTTCGATGAACGGGTTGAGTTTTTGAATCGCGTTGCCCGAGTCTTACCTGAGGACATGTATGAAAACTTTCGGCTAGCCTATCAGATTGCGGGTTGGCCGGAAGATAACGATCAAGTGAAGTTGAAAGAGTTCGACTTTGAGTTGGTCTATCAACTTCAAGAAGCGGCTTTGAATGTTCTGATGAACGAGTACTTTGCTCAACTCATTAGTAGTGGGGACGCCAGCAGTGCTGAGCGTCGGGTACGAAGTCGTCTGGAGTCTTTGATTTTGGAGTACTATAAAGACCTGGCGAGTCCGCAGACCTTTGGATCGATTCCTGGTGCGGAAGCCGGACTAATTCCTGACTATCGTCACCACAGCATTCCATCCTGTTCGGTTACCGCTGAAAAATACGTGAGTTGGTCGAAATTTAAAACGGACCCCACAGGCTTTTTGCATCATGTGATCAGTGTTTGCCATGGTGGAGATATTACTAAGTTGGCTCAGCGTTTGGCCCCGGTTTTTGATTTAACCGTGTCACCAACTGAACGAGCGGACAGTTTTATGAGTCTTCGTAAAAGCCGGCAGTTTAAAGAGCTCGGACTAGGGTTCTTATTGTGGTTGGTCAAAAAGGCCGGCTATAGTGTCCGCGATACAGCCTACTTTCAAGTGTTCATGGCGGCTCGGCGTGACGGCAATGATGGGAACGAGGATCAAAGTTATACTTTGGCCTTCACCAGCCAGAATCAGCCCCACGATTTCGATATCTATACGGCTCATAATTTGATGGAGCGTGTTTCTGATAATAACGACCGTGAAGTTCGGCGTTTGGTTGAGCAGGGGAATATCGTCGACCGAGGTCGACTGTGCCAAGTGCGTAACCAGGTCTGTGACTACACGGGAAAGCCCGCCCAATAGGTTCGTTCTTGGAGCCTTATCAGGTCAAAGGTCGGGGTGATTGATCGATGGCCCTTTTGTTCCGATAAGACACATGATGATGAAATGGATGATAAATCGTTTTTTACCAGGTGCTGGTTTTGCGCTGGCACTGTTCTTGGGAATGCAGTTGGTTTCGACGAGCTGGCAAGGCGAGGTGTTTTTCTATCCGGCTGGAAGCGAGCGCGACCCTGCGGCTTTTGCCAAAGCCGTCGACTTTTCATCACTCAAAGGCGTTAACCCGAAGCGATTTACCTCGGAGCTGTTAATCAAAGAAGCTCGGCTGGTTCAGAAAGAGGGCCTGGTGGGGGTTTCGTTCGGTCAGTACTTTACCAAAGGTGATGGCGGGCTGTGGACCTCTGTCTGTGATGTTTATGACCGTGTTTCGATCCAGATTCATGCCCTGGGAATTGCTGAGTCTGGCCAAGTTCCCTATGCCTCCATCGAGGCTGATTGCCGGTCGTCGGAAGTCGATGGGCTGCTACAGCCAGTTTGGATCCCTCTCGAGGCGATATACAAATCTAGGAAGTCGAATCCCGAATTTGACATTGGAAATGATGATTCGAAGGTTTCGGTTCAGGTGGGATTTATGACTTACGATCGTCCTGAACAGTGGGAACTTGTTGGTGTCAGGCTGTTTAACAGCGAAGATCCTTCGATCAGTGAAGTTGTCGAGCAGGCAACCATTCAAAAACTGCACGGTTCGCAGTTTACCTTTATGGATTTAAATCCCTAATACATTAGTTTTGATTGGGAAGATGGTCTTCGATGGCACAAGCTTTTGCCAGGGTTTCGGCATAGGCTTGGATCAACAAGCGCATCATTCGTTTCGGAGCGTCCTGGCTGAGGCTATTTAGCATGGGGTGAGACTGTTCAAGGGCATTCGTGATGTCGGTAATACCCATTTGAAAGGCGAAGTTCTCAAGCTCTGTGATTTGCTGCTTGTAAAAGGTGCTCATGTTCTCGGCGTCGACTTCGGCTGTCAGCTTATCCCAAATGAATATATTGACGTAAGCGGTTGTAGAGGCGGCAAAAAACAGCTGGGCACTGCCGCCGACAAATGAAAGGGCCTTTCCGGTGTACCGACGAAGGCGTCCGCTTTTTGGCTTTGAGATGTCCTCAGGTGGGGAGTTTGCAGGCTTCGTGAAAAATCGTCCTTTTAGGGCTCGAAATGTCGGGCGAACGCTGTAGCCAAACCAAATTAACGAGGCGATTTCAGCAACGACGGCTAGAGGGACAATATCTTGGTTTGCGTACACGCGTGCGACTAAACTGTTTTCCCCGGTTCGGTAATTCTCGTAAATACTTTGGATCTCTTCGTCAATCAGCTGAAGAAGGCGGTCTTGAAAGTCGGATGACTGGGATTGGTGTAAGTCATATTCGGGGCGTTGGCGTTCAGAGGGGTTAGTGCAATCGCTTAAGGGCCCGCAGGTGTATCCATCGACCACAGTTCCAAGGATGGGCCGAAGGGGATCACGAAGCTGAAACTGATCCAAAACATCTGGAAAAAGAATGGGGCGACAGCCGTTTTTGGTGTTCTGTGGATCGAAGGCCGGGAAGTCGGTCAGGTCACGCTCTTGGGGGGCGACATGATTGGTGCAGTAGGCGAAATTAAAGTAGGTTCCGTCTTGGTTACCGACCAGGTACAGATCGCTCCAGTAGTCGTTTTTGGGCTCGCGAATGATTCCGCGATGAAAAGCCTGTGCCGATTTGTAACTGATTTCATAGCTGCACATCCCTGCGGCCCACAGGGGTAGGCTGGTTAGGGCTAGGCATAAGCTACTCAGTGCAAGAGCGATTGAATGTGACAGTCGGCGCGGTTTAACCAATGGGACCTCTATGGAATCTCCAGTCAGATTCTACCAAAGCGCCAGGTCTTTAGCGCCTGGGTGGGAAGTCTTTTCAGGGTTGTTTGAAAGAAGCGCTAAAATCAACATCATAGGATGATCCAATTTTTATAGGGCTGTCTTTTGTACAACCCAATGGCTTCCCACCATGTTAATTTGTCTAGATTCGGAGGGATACTATGCGCTCAGCCTATAGTGGACGGCTAGTTGTTATTTCAGCCATCGCTTTATCGACCTTTGTTTTGCCGGCGACCGTTTTGGCTCAGGCGAGCAATCGTTCTATCAACCCATTTGCGATCGACCCCTTTGGAGACCCGTGGGGAACACCGACAAGTTCTGAACGCCAGTTGGTCCGTGACTATGTCAAAGCTGGGCCAATTTATTTGCACACCGATGTGACCGACCCAGCGACTTATATGAAGCCGGCCTTTATGGCGCGACCCTGGCACTCCTACTCGGATAACTGTTTGCAGGACGACATTTGGGATTCGGCTGTCGAAATGGGTGTTCGTGGTTTGAACACCTATATGGAAGAGTTCCGAAACCAACTAGAGCCCTTCGCTCCTGAAGCGGCGGCTGACTTAGCAGAGCAAGAGCGCCAACAGGGTATTCAATCTGACTTGAAAGTGGTGTTTGCCAAGTTAAACAAAGATCTTCGAAGCAGTATCTCACAGCAAATTGATGGCGAGCGCTTGCGCTTTCATGTTGATTCTTTGCCGGAAGATCAGCGGCGGGCTCATGGAGTGATCGGTGATCAAAGCCCCGAGCAGCTTTCGGTGATTGGTAGAAATATGGCCTGCGGCGCTTTGCCGGACGGCTTTCTAGTGGTTCTTCCAGGGATTTCTGTGCGTTTTGCAGACCAGTTCTCGGGTGTGACTTCAGGGATGTCACTGCTTGGTGCGGTGATGGTGTTGCCACGCTGGGAGCTAAAGCTGGATCCCAATACCGGGGAGCCCACGGGCGATAAAAAGATCGGTGTTTCGATTAAAACGTTGGCGTGGATTACTTTCGACGTCGGGGCGAATATCACCCCGAAGACGTCGGTGAAGCAGTGGATCCGTCCAAAGATGAGGGCCTTTGGTGTTTATGCGATTTGGGACACCCGGGGTGGTTTGCTTGATGCTTCTGATCTGACGGGACTAGCTTTGGGGTTTTCACTTGATATCAAGCCGATGAAACCGGTCGTTGAAAAGGTGCAGGGGATGGTGCCGGCGAACCGACCGATTCTGCGCCAAATCCTTAGTCATACCAACTGGAAAGTTGGTGGCGTTTGGTCGGATGATCAGTTTGGCGCCGACAACGTTGAAGGTCTTAGTGTAAAACCTGACTTTATTTACGCTGGGGTCGCTATTCAGTCGGGTGGTCGTCGAGGTCGTCCGGATGGTCAGCAAAGGCGCGTCGATCAAGATCGGGCAAACCAATTGGCCGAACAAAACAACATCCTGGCAAAGCGACAGATTCTTGAGCAGCAAAAGACTCGTGCGTTAACGCTTGCTGCGGCCAAAGGACAACCTTTAGATGCCTTCGAGGATGATCTTCTGGAAGGGACTCAGGATCCGCTTGTGCCTGGTGATGACTTCAATCAGCCACCAGCCAATGGCGGCGGCAATGGCGGTAATGGCAGCAATGATGACCAAGATGATAATGGTCCTCAGCCTATCGTTGATAACTCGCGGTTTCGCCTAAAGGCAAACGCCGCGTGGATCGCCCCGCTACGTGAGACCTTCCAGGCTTTACTAGATGGTTTGGGTATTGGTGTGTCTTCGCGATTAAATACGGACTTCAACGATGTTCCAAACGTCATTCGACGAGCCTACGTCATCGGTGGCCTTGGTGGGTCCGGTGGTGGTTGTAATGATCCGTGGAACCCCTTCTGTAATTCTGGCTCCGGTAGCGGTGGGGACGATGATGACTTTGGTGGAAACCGAGGCGGCGTCTTTGATCCGGATGATCCTTTTGGGGATAATAGTGGGATTAACCCGATAGATCGGGATCAGGATTAAGCATAAAAAAGGCCATCTTAGTAGATGGCCTTTTTTGTGCTTCATTGGCTTCAAAAAATTAAAGCTTTTTTGCGAGTTCGACAAAGGTTCGAATCATGCATCCGGTTGCACCTTTGGGCGGAACATAGCTCAGGCGGTTTCCGCAATTCCAAGCCGTTCCTGCGATATCAAAATGAACATAGGGAATACCTTCGCCGACAAAGTTCGACAAAAAGGCCGCTGCTGTTGAGCTACCTGCTCCGCGAAAAGATGAAATATTAGAAAGGTCAGCAAATTGCCCTTTCATATCGCTGTGGTGATCTTTATGAATCGGCATGGCCCAGACGTTTTCTCCGGACTCTTTTCCGGCTTCTTCCACTTTGCCTCGAACCTTTTCGTCGGTGGTGAAAAAGCCTGTGTAAGTGTTTCCTAAGGCCACGACCATTGCGCCCGTCAACGTAGCGGCATCAACAATGGCAGCCGGTTTTTGCTCGCTGGCATAGGAAAGCCCATCGGCTAGGATCAAGCGGCCTTCGGCATCCGTATTCAGGACTTCGGCTGTTTTGCCATTTCGGAAAGTCAGGATATCGCCCGGCTTTGTCGCTAGGCCACCAAGCATATTTTCGGTGGAGGGGACGTAGCCAACAACATTGACCTTCAGTCCTAGTTTTGCGACGGCAAGTAGGGTTCCAATCACGTTTGCGCCACCACACATATCGTAGCGCATTTCATCCATGCCCGCGGATGGCTTGATGCTGATACCGCCGGCGTCAAAAGTGAGGCCCTTTCCAACGAAGGCAACATGCTTTTTTGTCGAAGGGTTTCCCGTGTACTTCATAATGATAAAGCGTGGGTCGTTTGCGCTACCCAGGTTAACGCCCATTAATCCGCCGAAGCGTTCTTTTTTAATTCGGGCCTTGTCCCAGACAGTCACTTTCAACTTTGTGCCCTTGGCGGCATTGACCACTTCGTTCGCAAGAATTTCAGGTGTCATTTTGTTGCCAGGAAGGTCGCCTAAGCGCTTTGAAAAGTTCACGCATTCGGCAATGGTTTCGGCCGAGGTGATTTGCTTTTTAAGGGTGGCATTAGGCGCTTTGCTGTAAAGCAAAGACAGTTTCATTGTTTTTTGCTTTTTATCTTTGGCGGTTTTGTACTCATCCATGCTGTAGTCAGACAGCTGAAGTCCTTCGACAAAGGCTTGAGCTCCGGATTTAGCAAAGCCGGTGATCTGGTCCAAGCTGACGGCTGAGCTGGCTGCTTTAACCGACGTCAATGCTTTGAATGTGGTTCCAGCGGCAGATCTTAGTGTTTCTTCGTCAATGGCTTTGGTGTCGCCAAGACCGACAAACAAAAGGTGAGTGGCGCCTTCAAGGTTGGCGTTACGATACAGCTGACACTCGTTTGCTTTTCCTTCGAATTCTCCGGCTTTGGCGGCCGCTTCGATCAGTTCAGTGGTTTCTTTTGAGACATCATCCATTTTCAGTTTATTCTGTTTGCCACTTTTTTGTTGGCCAACCAGGATCACTCGAACGGATAACTTCTTTACATCTGAGACTTTAGTCAGGCTGATTTGCATCGTTTTACTCCATTATGTGCTGCGTCAATTGCGATAAAAATTTCTAAATGAAACCATAGGCTTAGCATGCTGGGTTGGGGTTCATAAAGTGTTTTCTGGCTGTTAAGTCAGGCCGTAAAAGTCCCGATCAGGACCTGGACAAATAGGGAATGAAACACAGATTTAGATAAATCTCAGTCCATAGGCCGAGATTTCATCGCGGATGATCAAATTCGATCCACAACAGGGATACACTATCCCCTAGGCATATAGTTGAAGCCGCATAGTTAAAGGAGACCCCGATGCCACTTTTACCCTACGTGATTGAGCAAACACCTCGCGGAGAACGTAGTTACGACATTTACTCACGTTTATTAAAAGATCGCATCATCATGCTTGGCTCCGCTGTGACGGACGAAGTGGCCAACGCCATTATTGCGCAGATGTTTTTCTTGGAAATGGAAAATCCGGATAAGGATATTAACTTATACATCAATTCGCCGGGTGGCAGTGTTTCTGCTGGTCTTGCGATCTACGATGTCATGCAGTTTGTAAAATGTGACGTCTCAACCAGTTGCATTGGGTTGGCCGCAAGTATGGGATCTTTGTTGTTAACTGCGGGTGCTGAAGGAAAACGTTATGTTCTTCCAAACGCTCGGGTCATGATTCACCAGCCNTTAATTGGCGGAGGCGGAATCTCTGGGCAGGCGACAGATATTGAAATTCATGCCCGTGAAATGTTGAAAACGAAGAAAAAATTGATCGATATCTATGTAAAACATACTGGTCGTGAATATGATTTCCTGCATGACAGCATGGAGCGTGATAACTTCATGAGTGCAGAGGAGGCCAAGGACTTTGGTCTAGTTGACACGGTTGTTGAATCTCGAAAGCGGAAGCAATCTCAAGCGTAAGGTGGCCCGGTGAGTAAGAAAGAAAACATCAGTACCCTTTGTTGTAGTTTTTGTGGCAAAAGCCAAAAAGAAGTTAAAAAGCTGATTGCTGGTCCAGGTGTTTACATCTGTGACGAGTGTATCGACCTTTGTAACGATATCATTGCCGAGGAGCGGGAGCGTGAAGAGTCGACGAAAGCGACTTTGAAGGTTCCAAAGCCGATCGAGATCAAAACCTTCCTTGATGACTATGTCATTGGGCAGAACGAAGCCAAAAAGGCTTTGGCCGTGGCTGTTCACAACCACTACAAGCGGATCAANTCGTCTAAAGGTAAAAAAGGCGAAGTTGAAATCGCAAAAAGTAATATCCTTCTGATCGGGCCAACGGGTTCTGGTAAGACCTTCTTGGCGCAGACCATTGCGCGGTTGTTAAACGTTCCATTTGCCATGGCGGATGCAACGGCTTTAACCGAAGCGGGTTATGTTGGTGAAGACGTTGAAAATGTGATTTTAAACCTATTGCAAGCCTCTGATTACGACGTTGAAAAGTGTCAAAAGGGTGTGATTTACGTGGATGAGATCGATAAGGTCACTCGAAAATCAGAAAACCCGTCGATCACTCGTGACGTCAGTGGTGAGGGTGTGCAGCAGGCCCTATTGAAAATCCTTGAAGGGACNGTCGCAAACCTTCCGCCAAAAGGTGGTCGTAAGCATCCTCAACAGGAATTCATTCAGGTCGATACCACGAACATTCTTTTCATCTGTGGTGGTGCCTTTGTTGGTCTAGATAAAGTGATTGAGCAGCGTGTCTCAAACAAAGGTCTAGGTCTAGGTGCGACCATCCAGACCAAGGAAGAGCGTGAAAAAGAAGAAGGGTCGATCCTTAAAAAAGTCGAGCCGGACGATTTGTCACGTTACGGTTTGATCCCGGAATTTATCGGCCGTCTACCTGTNATCACTGTTTTAGATCAGCTGACAGAAGAAGCATTAATAGATATTTTAGCTAAGCCAAAGAATGCTTTGGTCAAGCAATATCAAAAGTTATTTAGCTTCGAAGGTGTCGAGCTAGAATTCACCACAGAAGCCTTAGGCGCTATTGCGAAGGAAGCTATCCGNCGTAATACAGGGGCGCGCGGATTGCGCGGTGTGATTGAGCGAGCGATGCTCGACATCATGTATGAAATCCCTTCCAAGCCTAACGTGAAACAAGTTATAATAGATGACAAGGTAATCACCGGTGGGGGAGAGCCTAAGATCGTCTATAAGGACGGGACAGAATCAGCAGATAAATCTGCTGAAAGCGCCTAACCGAAATTCAAGCGATCGTCGTCAAATATTTTGACAACTCATAGGGGTCCCACCAGTGCAGGTCGGACCCAAGGAGAATATTATGAGCACATCCAACGAAAAAGTCGCAACCCTAGAGCTTCCATTATTGCCACTTCGNGACCTCATCATCTTTCCACATATGATGATGCCGCTGTTCGTGGGACGTGAAAAAAGTATCAACGCCCTTGAAGAGGCGATGAGCAAGCAAATCGACATCGTTCTTGCGGCTCAACAAGATGCTAAAACGAACAACCCGCAACCGGACGAGATCTACAAAGTGGGGACAGTTGGAACAATTATCCAACTTCTTCGTCTTCCCGATGGAACGGTGAAGGTTCTTGTCGAAGGTAAGAAACGGGTAAAAATCACCGATTTCAAGCAAACGGATAACTACTTTGTTGTTCAAGCGGAAGAAATCGAAGAGGTCGTGGCCAACGCCACTGAGGCTCGCGCTTTGATGCGGTCTTTGAAGTCGACCTTTGAAACTTACGTCAAACTAAACAAGCGAATTCCACCGGAGATCCTAATGCGTGTTTCCACCATTGAGGACTTCGGTGAGCTCGCTGATATTATCGTGGCTCAGCTGAACCTTAAACTTGAGGACAAGCAGCGCATCTTAGAGCTTTCTGATCCAGGCCTTCGCTTGGAAGAGCTTCTAAACTTAATGACGGCTGAAATTGAAATCCTTGAAGTGGAAAAGAAGATTCGCTCGCGTGTGAAGAAGCAGATGGAGCGCTCGCAAAAAGAGTACTATCTGAACGAACAAATGCAGGCGATTCAAAAAGAGCTTGGTGAAAAAGATGATTATGCGGCTGAACTGGAAGACTTAGTTGAACAAGCCAGTAAGAAGAAGTGGAGCAAAGACGCTCAAGATAAAGTCGTTAAAGAGATCAAGAAGCTAAAAATGATGTCGCCGATGTCTGCGGAAGCAGCCGTTGTGCGTAACTATATTGACTGGATGTTGTCGCTTCCTTGGAACGACTATGTCGATGAAAAACATGATATCGAATTCGCTCAAGAAATCCTTGATGAAGACCACTTCGGTCTTGAAAAGGTCAAAGAGCGCGTGATCGAGCATTTGGCGGTTCAAAGTTTAACGAACAAGTTAAATGGCCCAATTTTGTGTCTTGCGGGGCCTCCAGGGGTTGGTAAGACATCACTAGCGCGATCGATTGCGAAGTCTTTAAACCGTCCGTTTGCTCGAATTTCTTTGGGTGGCGTTCGGGATGAAGCTGAAATTCGTGGTCACCGTAAAACCTACGTAGGTGCGATGCCTGGTAAAATTATCCAAGCAATGCGAAAAGTGGATCACGGTAACCCGCTTCTTCTTTTGGATGAAATCGATAAGATGTCTATGGATTTCCGCGGGGATCCGTCGGCAGCACTGCTTGAGGTTTTAGATCCCGAGCAGAACAAAACATTCGTCGATCACTATATTGAAGTGGATTACGACCTATCAAATGTGATGTTCGTGACCACCGCGAACAGCCTTCATCCGATCCCACGCCCGTTGTTGGATCGTATGGAAGTGATTCAGCTTCAAGGGTATATCGAAAAGGAAAAGTTCCATATTGCGAAGAACTACTTGGTTCCGAAGCAAATCGATATGCACGGATTGAACGATTATAAGGTGAAGTTCAACGATGCTGCGATCACGGAAGTGATCCGGTCTTACACAAAAGAGGCTGGGGTTCGTAACCTCGAGCGCAAGATTGCCACTGTGACTAGAAAAGTCGCTCGTGACATCGTCGTTGATAATATGAAGGAAGAATCTAAAAAAGGTTCGGGCACAAAGAAGTCCTACACGGTGACTCCGAAAAAAGTGACCGAGATGCTTGGGCCAGACAAGTTCCGCCACGGTAAAATTGAGGGTCAAAACGAGATTGGTTTGACCAACGGTTTGGCTTGGACCGAAGTGGGCGGTGACCTGCTTGTTGTTGAGGTCTCTGTTGTTCCTGGTCGCGGTAAGTTTACGATTACAGGTCAATTGGGTGATGTGATGAAGGAATCATGTTCAGCCGCGATGAGCTATGTGCGATCACGTGGGCCATTGTTTGGATTAGATCGTGAATTCTTCGCAGATCATGATGTGCATATTCACGTTCCAGAAGGTGCCATTCCTAAAGATGGTCCGTCGGCGGGTATTGCGATCACGACCAGTATTGTGTCGGCCATGATGAAGGTTCCGGTAAAGCGAACTGTCGCGATGACGGGCGAAGTGACTTTGCGTGGACGTGTTCTAGCTATCGGTGGTCTGAAAGAAAAGACTCTTGCAGCACACCGTGGTGGTATTAAGACTGTGATTATCCCGAAGGAAAACGAAAAAGATCTGAAAGACATTCCTAAAGAAGTTTTGAAAGATCTAAAAGTGATTCTGGTGAACCACGTCGACCAAGTTCTTGTGAATGCTTTGGACGTAAAAGCAGCCAAAGAAATCTTCAAGAACCGCGGCGAGCGAGGATCGGGGATTAAGGCTCAATACACCGGCCACGAACTCCGCCACTAGTGGCCCTTCGACGTCGTCTTCTTCGTTGCTTCGACTTTGGCGTACGGTGT
>NYZX01000143.1 GCA_002686065.1 Pseudobdellovibrionaceae bacterium
CATTGCGACGGCTTCTCAAAGAGATTCCCCTGGCTGTCGTTGTCGGAGATTCGGACCCCTTCGTGTCATCACAAAGTGTTTCTGACTTCTTTAACGTCATATCCAGGTCTTCGAAAGATCAAATCCGAGTGCTAAGGGGCGGGGATCATTTTAGTGTTATAGCTTCCCCTGTGACGCCAGAGCAGCTGACTTCACCAGGATTAAGTTGTTTCAATGTGTTTAGGGGTTATACCTTATAAGTCTACATCGCTTCGGTTTCGCCGGGGTTGTCATCATAGTCCTCGCGTTGGCCGACAAGAAATAGAGTTCGCCCTAATTCAAGCAGTAGCTCGTTCGTGCCTTTTTCGATAAAGCTATACTGAACCACGACAGCTTCACCTTTGGAGTCTTTCCAATAGTTAAACAGGATTTCTAGGTCGACCGTGCCGCCTTCGTTGAGCTCAATCGGGATCCCCGTGAGCGGTACTGTTGCCTGTGTATCGGTTGACCGCATCTCTGCGATCCACTGATTGACCTGCGTGTGAGTGGGGACCAGACGAATTTTGTGAACCTCCGAGAACAACTTATTTAGTGGCTTTTGCTTTTGGATGTACTCGAGGTCCTTTCGCCACAAGGCCTGGAATTTATCCGCCGAGCTGGCGTGCTCTGGAACCGTAAAGTCTCGCAAAAACATGATCTCAACGAACATCAGAATGCCAATTAAAATGAGGATGAGGCCCAAAATGCGGAAGATAAAGGACTGTGGTTTCGATGGTGCCGCTTCAGGTGCTGACAAAAAAGGCCTCCCTTGAAAACAATAAAATAGTTCAAGTTATTGAAAATACTAGATTTTTTTAAATAGATCTAGACTAGTGTCCAGATCATTTACACCTAAAGCCGTGCCAGTTCTTGTTGGGCCATGTGGAAAATTTTTAGTGATTTCAGAATCTTAGGGTTTTTGCTGGGGATGGCATGTTTGTTGGAGTACAAAACCCTAGAGAGGTCACTTTATGACAAAGGCAAAATACATATTAATCTGCATCCTGACTGTGGGGTACGTCATTGGATGTTCCGAAGTTGAGTTTGCGCCAACCCCACCGGACGTGACTTGTCAGCTTCTACAAGAAGAGGACCCAGACCTTGAGTGCGATAGCTCGGCAGGAACCTTGAGTCTGACGGATGAAATCACTTTAGGTAAAGTGGACATCCTATTTGTGAACGATAACAGTGGTTCGATGTCGACAGAGCAGCGGAAGATCGCAAACCGCTTCAATATGTTTATCGAACGCCTTGATGATCAAAACGTGGATTATCAAATCGCGATCACCACAACAGATGTTTCAGGGGTGACTGGTGGGACTTCGAGTGTCAGCCAATCAGATCTGAAAAATGGAAACTTCATTATCTTTGGTAACGGACAAACCGTCCTCACAAACCAAACAATCGATCGAGTTCAACTGTTTAAAGATGCGATTCAACGCGAAGAAACGGAAGTCTGTGAGGACAGCAACTTCACGAACTGCCCATCTGGTGACGAACGAGCTATCTATGCCGCAAACCTTGTTCTAGATCGTGCTGACCCGAGCTTCTTTAGAAAAGACGCCCACTTTGCCGTCGTCATTCTATCGGATGAAGACGAGCGTTCGGCTGGTGGTCGTGGGACGAACTCTCCACAGTTAGAAAACTTAGACCTTCCAGAGACGCTTCTTTCTAAGGTTCGTAATCAACTGGGTGATAGTAAAGCCGTCAGTGTTCACCCAATCATTGTGCGCCCTGGTGATAGCGGGTGTTTAAGTCAGCAGTCATCGCAAGGGAATCAGTTTATCTTCGGGTACGAAGGTAAGGTTTATGCTCGATTTGTGAATGACTCAGCCATCACGAATGATCGGACTTTGATTCCTGGTGTGCTTGGAAACATCTGTGCCAGTGACTATGCTAATCAACTTCGTGATATCGCAGGCGTGATCTCTGAAGTTCCCGTACAATTAGAGTGTACTCCAGTCAGTGACCCACAGGTTGAGGCTGTCGCTGGGATTCCAGCTGGTACACAGATCTACTTTGACTCGGGTAGCGGACGGATTCATTTCTCTCCGGCGGTTCCATCTGGTGGTCGCATTCGTGTTAAATACGAATGTCCTGATCGAATTTAATCCTGAATAAAATAGAATACCAATGGGGCAACATCGCTTAGGCGGCGATGTTGTGATCCGCAGGAAGGGTCATGATGTAGCCCTTGCCGTAAACGTTCGTCAGATATCGATCGATATCTGGCAGTATCTTTTTAAGCTTTGAAATCTGAGCATCAATCGAACGCGGAGAGATGTCTGAATTCTGCCAAACATGTTCGCGTAGCCAATCACGGCTTAAAAGTTGATCGTGGTAAGTAATGAAAGTCGTAAGTAGCCGGAACTGGGTGGGAGTGACACTAAGGATTTGACCATCTTTTTTGATCAAATAGTCATTCACATGGACTTCAATTCCATCAATAACAACACGGTCCGCCTTTGGTTTGACTGGCACCTCTTGCTGAGAGGAGCTTTGAACTTGTCCGTTCGAAGCGTTTGAGTTCTTCGCTTTCATCGCGATGATTGTGTCGCGGTGAAAGGTGGCTTCAATTTTTGCAACTAGAAGCTTTGGATCAACTGGGACGGGAAAGGTGTCGTCAATTCCGCCTTTAAGATGTTGTTCTTGAGTCGAAGTTCTCCAGTTTTTTGAAAAACTATACACAAGGAGCTCTGATGGGCAGTGGTTTTGACGAATGGTTTTCAAATCAATACTGATTGCTGCATCGATATCGTAGAAAACGACATCGGGTTCCCATTCAGACATAAGAAAGTGAAAAGCTTCGGCCGTCTGCGCCCATTGCACGGAAAAGGCTTGCTTCAGTGGACCCTGTCCATCGACGAGGAACTGGTTGTTGTGCGAACAGATTAGAATCTTTCTGACATAGGACATGCTTAGCTTATCGTCCGTGAAATAAATTTCTGAAGCTTTGCAGGGTCCCAATCTGAGAGCTGGGGTGATGATTTTAACTAAAAAAACTTCAGAGTCAGGTGTCGCTCTTCTGGGAGATGCTGGTCTGGGTGGACGTCTCAAAGCAGGACAAAATTTTATACTTTTTTAAAGCAGGCCTCGAAGCAGGGCTCGCCGCGTTGTAGGTATTTTTTCTCGAAATGAGTCCGGGGTTTTTGTTTGAGCGGGTCGACGGTTTTGTGTTCGACCACGGAAAGCCCCCAAACCTTTTCGTAGACCAGAAGGGCTTCTTCAAAGTAGCTCGTCTGATTGGTGGCTAGGTACAAGTGACCGCCTGTTTTAAGGCGATCCATCTGCAGTTCTGTAAACGGCATATTATGGTAGCGTTTGTTTTTTTGTTGAGGCTTCGGGTAGGGGTTTGGATACCAGATAAAATAGTTTTCGATACTGGACGACGGGGTGAAGTGCGTGACCCAGTTGACGACGTCAGACTGGTCAATGAACAAGTTAGTTGGCGAGCCATGATTAAGGGCGCGCCCTTTCATTTTTAAAAACTTTTCCGATGTGCGTTCAATGGCAATCAACTGGCGTTCGGGGTGCATCTGGCTATAGCGGATGGCAAACAGTCCAGCACCGCTTCCAAGCTCAAGGTCGGTCGGGATAGACCAATCAATGTCGTCCAAAAATTCTGGACGAGGAGGTTTAGGGACAGCTTGAGAATTAAAAGGGCGCATGTTTAGGGCTCCGACGTTAGACCGTTTCTAGTCTTTAGGCCCCAGGACCGGCAAGAAGATTCCACTTCTTTGGTGAAAGAGTTGACTTCTAAGTGACCATTTTCGTGTCATCCCTGGCTGAGTTCATAAACTAGGTGTGCAACGTTGCCAGGAGGGCTACCTATGAGGATTGGAAGAACCGTCACCTTGCTATTGATAATTCTGTATTCCTTTTCGGGCCGTGCCTCCAACGATTTTATTGTCAAATTAAAAGCCTCGGCGAAAGTGAACCAGCTGGATGCTCACTTTAAAGCGGGTGGGATGTTTAAGGTCCAAGAAATGCTTTCGGGCTCGTTAGGACTATTTTTGGTTCGTGGTCATATGCTTTTGGACCAGAAGTCGGCGCTTGTTTTATTAAAAGATGACGAAAACCTAGCTTACGTTCAGGTCGACCATAAGGTTTCACCGCGTGCCAGCGACCCCTTGCTTGCAAGACAGTGGGGCTTAAGCTCCACCTACGGGGTCAATGCTCCTCAGGCGTGGCAGTACACAACCGGAGGCCAAACCTTAGACGGGAATCCTGTCGCGGTTGGCATTGTCGATGGCGGTATGGATTTAGCACACGAAGATCTTGTCGGGAATGTATGGACAAACCAATCCGAAGTGGCCGGCAATCATATCGATGATGATGGGAATGGTTTTGTTGATGATGTAAATGGTTGGAATGCTTACGACGACAACGGAGAGGTTCCAAGTCATTACCACGGAACTCATGTCGCCGGCATCGTCGGTGCACAAGGAAACAACGGAAAAGGCGTTTCCGGGGTGAATTGGAATGTCGGGCTGATCCCCGTCGCTGGTAGTAGTGGGCAGACTTCGGTTGTTATCAAAGCGTATGACTATTTGCTAACTTTGAAAAAGCGGTTCTTAGCGACCGGAGGAGAGCAGGGGGCTTTAGTTGTAGCGATCAACTCGAGCTTCGGTATCGACTATGCGAAGTGTGACCAGAATGACTACCCCGTATGGAACGATATGTTTGATACATTAGGGGAGAACGGGATTCTGTCCATCGCTGCAACGATTAATGATGATGTCAATGTTGATGAAGATGGCGATGTTCCAACAGCCTGCTCGAGCCCCTACGTTGTGGCAGTGACGAATACGACGGTCGATGGCGTTAAGTATCGCCGTGCCGGATACGGTTCGACGAGTATTGACCTGGGAGCTCCAGGTACATCCATACTTTCGACGGTTCCCGGAAACAACTACGGCGAAGCAACGGGGACATCTATGGCAACCCCGCAGGTGACTGGGGCCGTGGCATTGGCTTACTCCGTTTTGTCGTCTGACCAGATCATCACACGACCTTCAGAGACCGCTTTGCTTGTGAAAGAGGCTTTGTTAGGTACGGTTACGCCTCAGGAGGACCTCAATGGTAGAACCGTGTCTGGGGGGCGACTGAACCTTGAGAAGTTTATAAGCCGCTTGCGTTAACAACTACAACGTAGGGGCAGGCGTGGTGGGGCGGACCCCGTGGCTTGCAGCATGTTTCTTCGGGTCGATGGGATATTCGGCTTTAATGTATGCAAGAAATCGTTTGTTTTTATCGCTTTCATGGCAGTTTAAGCCCGAGTTCATCGTTGAAACTATATCGCTATCCACCGATACGATGCTTCCTTTATACCGAGGCAAAAACCGGTCGGCCCCGAGGTCCCAAAAAAGAACAGCGTCGACCCGTTTTTTTTGAAGCAGCTCAAATCCCTTTGTGACCTTTTCGAAGTTAATCACTTCGAACTTTTTTGGTAAGGTCGGGTAGGCCGACAACTTGTGGCCGCGTAGAGTAGCTATTCGTTTTACATTTTCTTTGTCAAATTGATCAGCGTCAGCCGATCGGACGTAGTATTTAAGTTTGATCTCGACAAGGTGGAAACTGATGAGAGGGCTTGATAAGTATTGAGACAAAAACTTTTCATCGCCACCTAAAAAACAATCGAAAAGGCCTGTCTTAAACTCGTTGATGGCCCGAATATTCGGGCGGTCTTCAGTGACCACATTCCATTCTGAATCTGTTTTAAGTCGGTTTACATAGCCTCGGATCTCGGCTTCTTTTGAAACTGTCTCTGAAATAACAACCTTGATGACGTTGTTAGAGAAGGCTTGGGGCGAAGTCAAAAGTGCGGTTAAAGCTAAAAAGTAATACGTTGTTTTCATGGGGGGATAGTACCTCATTAGAGCCCATATGAATCAGTTAGACTAAATGGTTAAGAAAAAATTCTATGAAGTTGACCTCGAAAGGTCATCTGGACTTTCTGTAGGCCGATTAGGATAGCTGGTTAACCCAGAGCCTGTTTGTAAGCAGCAAGGGCGCGCTCTCGGGCTTCTTTGTGGTCAACGATAGGGGCTGGGTAGTCGTCCGTTTCTAGTTCTGGGACCCACCTTTTTACATAGTCTCCGTCTTTGTCGAACTTCTTCATTTGTGACTCCGGGTTGAATATCCGAAAGTAGGGGGCGGCGTCGCAGCCTGTACCTGCTGCCCACTGCCAGTTTCCGTTGTTTGCGCTGAGGTCAAAGTCGATCAGCTTTTTGGCAAAGTATCTTTCGCCCCAGCGCCAATCGATCAAGAGATGTTTAGTCAAAAAGCTCGCTGTTACCATACGGACTCGATTGTGCATATAGCCTGTTTCGTTGAGCTCGCGCATGCCAGCATCGACTAAGGGGTACCCAGTTTGGCCTTCACACCAGGCAGAAAATTGCTTCTTGTTGTTAAGCCATTGAATCTTATCGTATTTAGGACGAAAGGACTGCGTAACCACATGGGGATAGTGATAAAGAATCTGCATGAAAAACTCGCGCCAAATCAGTTCGCTCAACCAGGTTGCGTTCAGTGTCTTTCCCATTTTAGCGCAGTGACGAGGGCTGACGGTGCCAAACCGAAGATGCACACCAAAATGTGATGTCCCATCTTTTGCTGGAAAGTCTCGGGCTTTATCGTAGTTTGCAAGAAGTGACTTTTTGATTGCTGTCCCAGGCGAAACTAGGCTGATCGGCTTGAACCCTAAAGTCTTCATACTAGGAGTCTTGGGGCCTTGCTTCGCCGTGACACGATCTAACAGTTTTTCACTGGGGAAAGTTTTTAGATCAGCCGCGGTCAGGTGCTTCTCCCATTTTTTTCGATAGGGAGTGTAAACAGTGTAAGGCTTGCCGTCGTCTTTTAAGATCTCTTCCGGAGAAAAAATCACCTGATCCTTGTAGGTCTCAAAGTCAATTTTCGAGGCTACGAGCTTTTTACGGACGGCTTGATCGCGCTTTAAGGCATAGGGCTCGTAGTCTTCGTTGGTAAATACTTTGCTGACGTTAAGCTCTGATGCCAGTCGGGGAATCAGAGTTTTAGGGTCTCCGACATAGACGTAGAGGTGTCGGCCCTGTTCTTGAAGAGTGTCACTAAGTTCATTGAGTTGATCATGAATAAATTGAACACGTCGATCCAGATCAGGAAGTTTAGAGAGGATATTTTCGTCAAAGACAAACACCAGGACGACTTCGTCGCAGGTGTGTAAGGCCTGGTAGAGGCCGTGGTTGTCTTTTAGGCGGAGGTCTCGGCGAAACCAGAAGAGGCCTTTGCTCATAACGGGTCCTTCGTTTTGTGCTGCTAGTCCTTCGATCGCCCTGATTCCGACGAGGCATTTGTCAGCCGGGAAAGGATATCAGGTGTATAGGATTTGGCTAGGTCAGAGTTTTTAATCTTCCAAAGTTGTTCGCGAGCAAATCGCCCGGTGTTTTCAAACTGAATGATAGGGCTAGGGTATTTCGACCCGATTTTTAGATCGTAACCAATTTGCTCCATCGGGGTCATTTTCCAAGGCTCGTGCAGGTAGGCCAAGGGGAGCGCGTGTAACTCAGGAACCCAGCGGCGTATGAATCGTCCGGTGGGGTCATTTTCTTTGGATTGTTTCACGGGGTTATAGATCCTTAAAATGTTCGTGCCGATGGTTCCGGCTTGCATCTGCACTTGGGGAAAGTGAATCCCCGGCTCGTAGTCTAAAAACAGCCGCGCCAGATAGTTTGATGGGCCTTGCCAAGGCTGCCATAGATGATGGGTGACGAAAGAAATCAACATGGCCCGCATTCGGAAGTTCACGTACCCGGTTTCGATGAGGCACCTCATCCCGGCATCGACTAAAGGGTACCCGGTTTCCCCTTGCTGCCACCTTTTCAAGAGACTTTCGTTGACCTCTTGGTTCAGCTGGTTGAAGGCCGGATTGATGTTTTGGAACTCGATGGATTCGTCGTTTTCCAGCTTTTGAATGAAGTGGCAGCGCCATTGAAGGCGCTTTTTAAATGCTTCAAGGTCGCGGCTAGGTCCAAAGCGCTGACTGTGCGTCTCGACAGCCTGGAGGACTTGGCGCACAGATAGGTTTCCCCAAGCAAGATAAGGGGATAGCCGGCTGCACCCTTCACGCGAGGCCGCTGGTTTAGAAATCGAATGACGATACCTCCTTGAGCGATCAAGCAAAAACGAATCCAAGCAGAGATGGGCTGCGGAGGGGCCACCTTTCTGAAAGCTTGGTGTTAGGTTCAAGGTTGGGTTTGTCACCAAAATCGAGTCAAATGTATTGGGTAACTTCTGAGTGTTCAAATTTTCCAGATCGATCAGATCCAAAGGCCTGGACATGACCCGATTCCAGTTTGCTTTCCAATCACGGCGGGACTGCTTTGCTCGTAAGACGCCACCCATCGGAGACTCATCCCATTGTATGCCTCGGTGCTTAAAAAGGGTCTTGATGGTTTTATCTCGTTGATAAGTGATTGCATCACCAGACTCTTGGTAAGAAAACACTGTTTTTATATGAAAAGCTTCACTGAGCTTTTGAAAGACCTGTAGGGCTTCTGCTTGCAAGATATAAAAGTGGTGCCCCATTTGACCAAGCTGTTGTTGGATTTCAGTCGCACCAGCCAAGTAGAAGTCGATATGGCGTTGTGATAGGTGCCCCTGGCTTCGTAAGCTTGGCTCAATCAGTGTTAACAACAATGTTGGTGTGTCGGGCGATTGAACGGACTTCCTTAGCGGAGCATGGTCAACAAGCCTTAGATCTCTTTTGAACCAGACGACATTTATGGTGGTTTTTGCTGTCTTCACGTTTAACTTATATTCAACCGGCGGCCCACTTTCGAGGGCTTTTCGCTTTGTAAAAGCTCTGTCGAAACAGGTCGGTGTTGCTTTGGATTATAACGCGACAGTGTGATCTGTGGGGGTTCATACAGGGGGGATTTTGGACGGATTTGTTATTTTAGGAAACCATCTATTTGCCCCCGATCGTTACCTGAGTGGTTTCATTGAAACGCCTGTTTTTATGTGTGAAGACTACGGGCTGTGCACTCATTTTAAGTATCATAAGCATAAAATTATTCTATTTTTGTCGGCCATGCGTGAGTACAGAGACTTACTGCGGGAAAGCGGGTTTGGCGTTGACTATCACCAACTAGAGCGACGGGATCAAAAAAGCTTTTTTGATAGGGTGGATTCTTGGGTGGATGATCAAAATCTGAACCGGCTACATGTGTTCGAGATTGAAGACCACTTTTTTGAAAAGAGGTTCTTAGAGTTTGCTGAGCGTAAAGGTCTTGAGGTGGTTGTCCATCAAAGCCCCATGTTCGACGTTAGCCGAACTGAGTTTCAATCTTACCTTGAATCAGTCAAAAAACCTTTTATGAAGACGTTCTACGAGAAACAAAGGCGGCAGCGTCAGCTGTTGATGACAAAGTCAGGGCACCCACTTGGGGGCAAGTTTAGCTTTGACAATGAAAACCGAAAGAAGCTTCCGGCAAAGCATATGCCACCGCCGCTACGGTTCCCCGAGCCAGGGAAACATGTCAAAGACGTCGGTCACTTGGTGAGTCGGCTGTTTGCTGAACATCCAGGAGAGCTCCACAACTTTTGGCTGCCAGTGACTCATGGTCAAGCCAGCCAATGGTTAAAGCAATTTCTTGACGAGCGCTTGCCTTGTTTTGGCGATTTTGAAGACGCTATCAGTACAAGGCATGACTTTGTCTATCACTCAGTTCTAACTCCGATGTTGAATTTGGGGTTGTTGACGCCGTCTCAGGTTCTGGATGACGCCTTTGAGGTATTTCATCAATCCGATAGGGTGCCTTTGAACTCGATGGAGGGCTTTGTTCGTCAAGTGATTGGTTGGCGCGAGTTCGTTCGGGGGATTTACCACGAGTTTGACGAGTTTCAGCAGTCCGAAAATTTTTTCGACCATCAACGTCGGATGACGAGGCATTGGTATAATGGCAATACCGGCGTCGGGCCTTTGGATGACTGTATAAAAAAAGCCATCCATTGGGGGTACAACCATCATATCGAGCGCTTGATGATTTTAAGTAATATGATGCTGGCCTGCGAACTCCACCCCCAACAAGTTTATACGTGGTTTATGGAGATGTATGTCGACTCGTCGGACTGGGTGATGGGGCCAAATGTGTTCGGAATGGGGCAGTTTAGTGATGGTGGTCTGTTTGCGACGAAACCCTATACCTGCGGCTCGAACTATATCTTAAAAATGAGTGACTACGGGAAGGGGCCGTGGACGACGGTTGTCGATGGGCTATTTTGGCGGTTCATCGATCGTCATCGGGAGTTTTACCTGTCGAACCCTAGGATGGGCTTTATGGTGAAGACATTGGATCGAATGTCCGCTGAAAAAAAAGAGCCGCTGTTTAAAGCGGCCGAACAGTTTATTGCGAAAGTGACGACGTCAGACTAGTTCGCCGCTTGAAGGATCGCGTCGCGCACTTCAAGCAGGCTGTGAACATGATGTTCGGGGCCAGCAAAGGGACTGTCCTCGGGAGATTCTTTGTCCGAAAGCAAGATCGTTCTACACCCGGCGCGGTGCCCAGCCTCGACGTCGCTCATGCGGTCTCCGACCATCCAGGACTTTTTTAAATCCAATCCGTGGGCCTCGGCGGCTTCGCGAAGCATTCCAGGTTGGGGTTTTCGATAATAGTGGTCACTTGTCGTTAAATAGGGGGCAGATAAGAAATCACAAATTTCGATCCCAAGCGCTTTGTAGTGCTGATCGATGCGGCGGTGGATTTCGTCGAGGTTCTTAGGATCCACGATGCCTTTGGCAACGCCCGATTGGTTGGTTACGAGTACAATTTTGTAGCCGGCATCCATGACGGCTTTCAGGCACGTATCTGAGTCGGGGAGGTATTCGATTTGGTCGGGGTCGTTTAAATAGATGCGATCAACGATTAAGGTATCATCACGATCAAAGAATACAGCAGGGGTCATCTTTCACGGCCTTTCTTGCTTAGAGGGTGTGAGTTCTCGAGACAGTTTTGCAGCGAGAGAAAATCAACATGAGTGTATCTTTCGGTGGCGGCAAGGGTTTTGTGGCCCAAAAGCTCTTGTAGAGTCCGAAGGTCGGCACCGCTATTAAGTAGGTGAGTTGCATAGCTGTGACGAAGGGCGTGTGGCGAAATGGGTTGGGTTAAGTCGGCTCGTTCGCCGGCCTGTTTGACGATGTCATAGGCTTTTCGTGTGCTTAGAGGTTGTTGGCCCCATATTGAGGGGCCAGTAGAGGGAGGGAGGGCACTCATCGCTTCCAGGACGAACTGGGGAGCTGCGATGACTCGCTCTTTTTGGCCTTTCCCGAGAACCCTTAGCTGCTTCTGGTGGCGATCGATTTGCTTTGATTGAAGCTGGCAGGCTTCGCTGACACGAAGTCCTGCGCCGTACAACAGGCTGAGCAGGGCTCGCTCCTGAAGAAGGCGCTTGTGCTTGTCGTTGTCTTTCGCGCCCTCTATGGCTTGGTTCAGGGCCTTAAACACAGCAATCATTTCGTCGACAGATAGAAACCTAGGAAGGCGACGAGCTGGCTTTGCCATCACAAGCTGATCAGCCAGGTTTGTTTGGGTATACCCTTCACGGAATAACCAGCCGAAAAAGCTTTTCAGGGTGGCGATCTTTCTATTCTTTGTATTGATTTTCAGCTTCGCCCAGCGAGACCGATTCAATAGTATAGCTTTGTTTACATCTTCTAAATCAAATTTGATTTGTTGGGGTAGAACTTCCACATCGACAGTTTTTGAACGGATTACCAAGTGCAGCTTTTCAACACCGAGCGGTTCAAATAGCTGCTCTAAATCCAGCTTATACGCCCGTAGTGTTTCGGGGCTCGCAGAGTCCACAAAATAAAGTGATTTCAGGTATTTAGATACTAGTTCAGTCGATAAGATCACTTGGAAACTATACCTTGTTTGGCGTGAAATTTGACCATGGGAAAACGAACAAATTCAGTAAATTTCGCTTGCAGTTATTACAGACCATTGGTACGGTGCGTCTAACTCGGCGTATCAATATGACACGTTGGCTAACCACCACCCCCAACCCGAGAGGTAGACCGTATGCACAATAATGATAGCCCCATTTTACCAAAAAGTGCACAGCAGTTGATGGGCAATAACGCAGCTCCTGAAAAAGTCGATGATCGTCAGATCGTTTATCAATCAGAAGCTATGCACCAAATGATGAGAATGGTTGAGCGCGTTGCTCCGTCAAACGCGACTGTTCTAGTTATGGGTGAAAGTGGAACTGGTAAAGAGCTTATCGCTCACGCCATCCACCAACGCAGTCATCGTCGAAACAAACCATTTGTTGCGATTAACTGTGGAGCTCTTCGAGAGACTCTTCTTGAGAGCGAACTTTTCGGACATGAAAAAGG
>NYZX01000144.1 GCA_002686065.1 Pseudobdellovibrionaceae bacterium
ACCACGAATGAGGCTGGCCCCCTGTTTTGCGACATGTTCGGCTGTCTCAAGAAACTGATTGGTATTTTCGATCGAGCATGGGCCTGCAATCAGGGCGAAGCGCCCGTCACCAAGCTGGATGTTTTTGATTTTGACCCTGCGCGCATTTACCACTATTGTCCCCAGACGACTATGTCTCTTGTTGAGATGACACAAAGGCTTGATTTTCTCGTGCCTGTTATGTCAGCGGGCTTCAATATAGCGTAAACTGGGACGGCGTTCCACAGTTCGATCGCGCTTGTTAAAGTAGGTGAAATATTGATCAGCATAGACACAACTGATTTTATTAATTCTGGAGCTCTTTTGCAGGGGCCAAACCAGAAAATCTGGGTGGCTGTAGGGCCATTCCGGCGTCAGTCTGTCGTCAGCGGTGAGTTTGCCTTTTACGCCCCTGATTTTTTTCTACGGGACAAGAAGCCCTATTGGGTGCCAAGCAAAGTGGTCGAATGCAGTTTGGCCGAATTTCGCACATGGATCACTGAATCTGGTTTAGTTGGGGCGGCCCCATCTGGTTGGCAAGCTCCAGAGATTTCCGAGTTTGCTCCGCGTTTTTCTGAGCTTCAAAGCTTATTTGCAGCCGGAGCCTTGAAAAAGGCTGTGCCCGTGGTTTTTGAACGGGCCTCCAATGTTGAAGCAGCATCCATGCTTCAGCAAATTCTAAACACCTTAGCTAGCACGGATGTGCGTGGCTATCGCTACGGTCTTTGGAGCGAGGGCGAAGGCATGATCGGTGTCACACCGGAAGTCCTTCTTCAGCAACAAGGCTCACTTTTTAAAACGATGGCTTTGGCGGGGACGCGGTCTAAGAAGTCGGACCTTTCATTGTTAGATGATCCGAAACAGGTTCATGAACATCATTTAGTTATTGATGATATTTGCCAGGCTCTAGCAGATTTAGCGAAGCCGGTTGTATCAGACGTCTACGAGTTTGATGTGGGTGCCATGTATCACCTTCGTGCTGATATCGAATGGAAGGCTGACGGAGCTCGTTATGATCAGGTCGTGTCGAAGTTGCATCCGACGGCTGCCCTGGGTGCATCACCGCGACCTTTTGGTTGGGAGTGGCTTCAAGCACAACCCGAGTCGAACCTTCGTTGGCGATATGGTGCGCCTTTCGGTGTTGTTGGTAATGGGGTTGGGTTTACCTTGGTTGCGATTCGGAATGTGCAGTTCCAGGGATCGAACGTTTTATTGGGATCAGGTTGTGGGATTGTCCCGCAAAGCCAGCTGGAAACAGAGTGGCGGGAATTTCATCTGAAGCGCCAAAGTGTCATGGCGATGCTTGGCTTGAGTTCAAACCGAGTGAGCTTTGCGCATGGGAGTTCGCTTCAGGCCACAAGCCTCTAGGCCACCGTGTCCGGTTGGAATCAAAAACGTAGTTTAAATGTCTTGTCACAATTGAAGGCCTTCGGGGTCAGCGAGGTGGTGATTTGTCCGGGAGGACGAAACGCCCCTTTCGTGGACGTGCTGTCGAAGCTGTCCGATTTCAAAGTGCACTCGCACTTTGAAGAGCGAGAGGCGAGCTTTTACGCCTTGGGCTTGATAAAGGCGACGGGGCGTCCTGTGGCTGTGATCACAACATCCGGAACAGCTGTGGCTGAAGTCCTTCCGGCGGTGACCGAGGCGTTCTACTCGGGCTTACCTCTGGTGTTGATTAGCTGCGATCGTCCTTTGGGTTATCGGTTTTCAGGAGCTCCACAGGCGATGGATCAAACACAGTACTTTGATGGCTTGTTGGCATCAAAGCTTGTCGACGTTCATGAGGTTAACGAGGTTCCTGCCCTTGAGCTTAGTTTAAACGGGCCTCATGTAATCAACCTGTGTTTTGATGAGCCCTTGATTGATGGTGTCGAATGTCCCGCCCTAAATGATGTGGATTTCAAGAGGGTGCTCGTTGAACAGCGGCCTGGGACGGCGCTGCTACCAAGTGGGCTAAAGCCTGTTGTGATCTTTTCGCAGATGAGCCCGTCGGAAGCAGAGCAAGTGGCTGAAGTCTTTCGTGACTATAATGGGTTGGCCTATATCGAGGCGGGCTCACAGTTGGTTGGGCGCCTGTCGAATGCAACGCGATTGCGACATACGCAGCAGATAGAAGCCATGATGTCGGACGTCGATTGTGTGGTTCGAATTGGTGGTGTGCCGACGTTAAAGTTTTGGCGATTGCTGGAATCCAAGTATAGCCAGTTGCCGGTCTCTAGTTTTTCACGCATGGCTTTTAGCGGTTTAGCAAGNAGTCCGCAGCCCGCACAGGCGTTAAGCGCACTCTTNTCGGATGAGTTCAANGTTTGGCTTGGGTCAGTGACGCCTCCAGTTTGTTCTTCNGATCTCGATTTGGAAGACTTGTATGCCGCTTATCCATTGGCGGAGCCGAGTTTGGTTCATCAAATATCTAAGTCGATGGGTCGTTTTGATCGCCTTTTTCTAGGCAACTCGATGGCGATCCGAGAGTGGGATGAATTTGCCACTTCAAGCCCTTGTGATGTTCACGCTAACCGTGGCGTCAATGGGATCGATGGACTGATTTCTACCTCTGTAGGACTGTGTAAAGATGGGGCGTCGGTGTTTTCTTTAATTGGTGATTTGTCGGCTATGTACGGCCTATCGGGGTTTTGGCCGCTGACGAAACAGGACCTTTTCTGCCTTGCCGTCATCAATAACCGGGGTGGAAAAATCTTTGAAAGATTGTTTAAAAACCCTGCTTTTTATAATGGCCACAACTACCGGTTTTCTGACCTTGCTAAGTTTTGGCGTCTTGATTACGCTGAGTATGTTCCGGGCTCAGAAATTCAGATCAATGGACCCACTTTGCTTGAGGTGACTGTTGACGACCAACAGACCTCTGATTTTTGGGAAGAGCTCAAGCAACGATTTCATTGATCGCTTATTGTGAAAGTGGTTTCCGTTGTCTTCAAATGCGCATGTTAAAATTTGTTTCGTTCATGAATTTCTGGGGCAGACTAAGGATTGGATTCCTGTCATTGATTCGCTGGAAGAAAATTTTGAGCTTCGTACAGAGTCCCTTTGCCTTGATTTGTGGAATGACGAAACACTCGGTCCACACCTGAGCTTTCAACAATGGGTCAATGAATATCGTCAGCGTCTAAAGGCTTGGGCTGGTCACCAGCCTGTGTATCTAGTTGGTAGTGAGCTTGGGGGGCGTTTGCTGCTTCATGATTTTTTGCAGCGATCTTGGGAGTATGCGGGGGCTTGCTTTTTGTCGGTTCATCCAGGCTTTTTGGACGCCACAGAACGACAGAAGCGTTGGTTGGAAGACCAGGTGTGGGCGGACCGTTTTGAATTAGATCCTTGGTCAGAGGTGTTGGGCGCTTGGAACTCACAGCCCGCCTTTGCTGGCAGCCCTTCGATTCTTCGTGCCGAGCGCGAGTTCGATCGAGTTAAAATGGCCGAGTCCTTTCGTCAGTGGTCGGTTTCGAAGCAAGAGCTGGATGGCTTCTTACAGGTAGATCCTCCGGTGATGTGGGTGGTTGGTGAAAACGATCCCGAGTTAAAAGAGCAAATCGGTCGATTAGAGCAAACAGGAGCGCCAGGTATTTACCGGATTTTGAAAAATTGCGGACGACGATTGTTGTCCGACGCCCCCGAGCAAATAGCACAAAGTATTGGTCAGTTTATTCGAGACGTTGAATACGCAAGATCCCAGGTGCCCTCGTGACGTTGGCGTCACTTCTGTTGGCTTCGCGCCCAAAGACATTACCAGCAGCTATTGTCCCCGTTGTGGCAGCAACGGCGTTGGTTCACGCCGAGGGCTTTGAAGCGCATATGGGGTTAAGTCTTTGCGCCATGTTTGGGGCCATATTCATTCAAATTGCGACGAACTTTTTAAACGATGCAATTGATTTTTCTAAGGGTGCTGATACTGAAACACGCCTTGGTCCACAGCGAGTGACTCAGTCTGGTCTGATGACCGGCAAGCAAGTCATGGTGGCTGGAGCACTTTGCCTGTTGGTCGCAGCAGGATTTGGTGTGCCCTTGGTGCTAACAGCGGGTTGGCCTATTTTGTTGATCGGTTTAGTCAGTCTTTATTTCGCTTACGGTTATACCGGAGGACCTTTTCCATTGGCCTATCGCGGTTTGGGTGATCTGTTTGTCATTTTGTTTTTCGGTTTAGTCGCTGTCGGAGGCGTGTATTTTATCCAAACAGAAGTGCTTCGTTGGTCGGCCTTGGTGCTTGGAATTCAAGTCGGGTGTTTGTCGACGGTGTTGATCGCCATAAACAACATTCGCGATATGAATCAGGATGTTCTTGTTGGTAAGCGGACCTTTGCCGTCCGCTTTGGATTGCTAGCTTCCAGGCTAGAAGTGATTTTTTTGTTTCTTCTGACTTTCTGCCTTTCCGTTTACTGGGTTCAGCAAGGTCTATCGTCTTTGGCCTATGGGTCGATGGCCGCCATTCCGTCGGCAAGTGTTGTGGCGTACTTGGTGACGACACGGCCTCCGGGTCCGTTTTACAATAAGCTATTAGCTTTATCGGCGGTGACCTTGATTCTTTTTTGCATCGGCTTTGTCGCGGGGGCCTTGTGGTAAAGTTGTCGTACAGCCCTTATGAGCTTCAGCCAAAGTCGGCATTGAATGCCGTGACAGAAAACCAGGTCCGAAAGGGGTTTTTGGTTCGTTGTGACTGGCAGGGGCAGATCGGCTTTGCTGACGTTTGTTCTTGGCCGGTGTTTGGTGATCCGACTCGAGATGAGTTGATCGAAGATTTGAAGAAAGGCCGTATCGATCACCCGCTTCTTCAGCAGGCCCTGTGGTTTTGCCGCAGAACCTCGGGCTTCGATAGTGACAGTTGGGCCGAAGCTCGTGATAAGGTCGCTTCGATGAAAAGTCATCGCTTGATTACGGACCTGTCAAAAGCTCCGGATTTAAGTCAGACCCCTTTTACTAAAGTTAAAATGGGACGAGATTTAAAACTGGAAACTCATGCTTTGTTGCAGCTTGCGGAAGCTTACCCGAAGACCAAGTGGCGCCTTGATTTTAACTCGTCAATGAAGCCCGATGACTTCGAGGCTTGGGCCGTGTCTTTGGGTGGGACCAAGTCGCAGATTGATTACATCGAAGATCCCTCGCCTTACAATTCAAGGCAGTGGGCCGATTGGCAGAAGCGGTTTCAGGTTTCTTTGGCATTAGACATGACTCCCGATGAAGAGCCTCATGGGGGATTTGATGTACTTGTTGTGAAGCCCGCAAAACAGGGGTTGAGTGACGTCGAGTGGATTGTTCGTCGGCACCCGGGGCTACGTGTGGTCGGAACGACTTACTTAGGGCATCCTTTGACGGATTTGTTGTCAGCCTACTTTATGGCGACCTTGTATTCTGAGTTCGAGATGGAGGCTGAGGTCGGTGGTTACTACAGTGGTCATCAGTTCGAACCACAACAGGGGTTTCCGGCCCTTGGCTTTGAAAAGGGATGTTTGAAGCCTCAGCCGGGAATGCACTGGGGTTACGGTGGTGTTTTAGAAAATATTCCGTGGATCGCGGCCGGAGAAATCGATCGACTTAGCCATGGTTGATTGGGAGTCCGATGAGTCACATCTGTTGTTAAATCCGCGTGGTCACGGGGATTGGTCTGATGCGGATCTTCCAGATCTGTCGGGGCATATTTGGCTAGAAACGTCGGGCTCATCTGGGCGTCCTAAGTTAGTTGGGCTTTCAAAAGCGGCGATGTTGTCCTCGGCGGAATCCGTTAATGCACATATTCAGTCAACGGCAAAAGATATATGGCTTAAGGCTTTGCCGTCCTTTCATGTTGGTGGGCTTTCCATCGAGGCTCGTAGTTTTCTTTCCGGAGCGGCAGTGATCGATCAGTCCGATCTAGCGTGGTCGGCCGCTGGGTTGATTTCGAAAATTCAATCTAGTCACGCGACGCTGGTGTCTTTGGTGCCGACTCAGGTTTTTGATCTGATCGCAATGAAAGCCAGTTGTCCGCCAAGTGTTCGGGTTGTGTTTGTCGGAGGTGGAGCTCTTCCTGTCGCTCATTATGGCGAGGCAGTCGCTTTAGGTTGGCCGCTTTTACCGACCTATGGAATGACCGAGGCCAGCTCGCAAGTTGCCACGGCAAGGCTGTCCGATATTGGAAAGAAGCAACCTCCACCGATACAGGCCTTGGCTCATATCAACCTTAAAGAGGTTGAAGGACGGCTAGCAATTAGCTCGAGCAGTCTGTTTTCCGGGTATGTCGAGAAATCTGATTCAGGAGCCCGATTTGTCGACCCGAAAACCAAAGGGTGGTTTCTAACATCCGACCTTGTTCAGGTTGACGGGCGGACCATTATTCCTCTGGGCCGAGCCGACCGACAGATAAAAATCCTGGGTGAGCTGGTTCATCTGGATGAAATTCAACGTCGACTTCAGGTCGTGTTAGCCGCACGTGGGCTGGCTGACGAAGCTTGTGTTCTGGCAATTCCTGACGCGCGCAAAGGTTTTGAGTTGATCATGGTGCTTACAAAAGAAGCTTACTGCTTGCGTCAAAACCTTATTGATGATCTTCAGCTGCGGCCGTTTGAAGTCATTCGCTTAGCTTATCTTGTCGACGAAATTCCACGTAGCCCGCTTGGAAAGATTCAAACAAGCGCCCTTTTAGAGCTCATTCGCCCTCAGTCTTGCTCGCTAGTCACATCCTGAATGCGCTGCTTCTAAGTTATCGTTTCAGTGCTTTTTCAATGGTCGAGTAAGCGGTATCGTTTTGGACAGACTTTGCCAGAAAAGGGGGGTGATGGTGAGTCGGTTTATAGCTGTATTGGTATTCATCTGTTGTTGTGTGAGCTCGGCAAATGCGGTCGGCACCGTCGAGTTAAGTGCCCTGAACGAATCGAATTGGCCTGGTTTTTTTCAAGAAGGGTATTCGCATTCGACGCCTTCGGCCCAATGTGATCATCAGGCGTTCGCTGAATTTATTCGGTCAAAGCGGTCTTTGACGCCGGCTCAGATTTCTCGGCGCCTTCAGGCAAAGCTCCGGGCCTGTGAGCCTGAGGTCTTGTATTCCACGCCAAACGTGGAACTCCAGTCCTACGTCAGTTTAAAATATCCGATTCATTTGAGTCAGCAGGTTCATCGAGTTGTCATTCAGTTACCGAACGGCCGTATTGTTAAGGGGAGTATGGGCTTTCAGAAGTCTCGTGATCCTCGTCCCTTGATGGTGGTTCGTTGTGGACTTTTTTGTGAAGCGAATAACCTATTCACCACGAATGCCTTAATCATGCGCTTTCTGGAAGAGGGGCCCTTTCATGTTGTCGTGTTAGAAAGCATGACCGCGACAGATTACATTGTCGAGAACCACCGCCTTAGTTTGGGTGGCCTGTATGGGGGGCGTGAGGTCTTAGAAGTGATTCAAGTGCTTAAAGATTCAGATTATGGATCCTTGTTTTCAAGTTTCCATGTTCACGGAATCAGCTTGGGGGGGAATTCCGCGTTGATGGCGGCGGTCTACGCCAGTCAGAATCCAGATCGATTTCCTAAAATTTCGTCGGTCTCAGCGATCTGTCCAGTGATTGATCTAGAAGGATCGATTTCGGGAATCTATCATCGCTCGTTGGTGAATCAAATCTCAACCCGAATGACAAACTCTCAGCTTCATGAAGTTTATGAGTCGGTCGATTACTTAAATCAAAACTATTCCCCGTCGGATTTTGACGATTTGGATTCGGACGAATACATGCAGTTAATTTCTGATGCGGCCGTTGATGATGCAAAGAATCTGACTGAAGGCGGGTGGGATCTTGCGCCTTTTAAAGGTGAAGAAATCAGCACACGTTATGATTTCTACCGAGCTAGCCGCATGCAAGATTTGCAGAAGTATATTAAAATTCCGACCTATTTGTTTCATGCTTCGAACGATAAAGTTGTGCTTCATGTAGATAATTTTAAAAAGATGCAGGAGTCCTTAGAGGCTCGTCCGAACCCCTATATGTCTTTATTGCAGTTGGAGCGTGGGGATCACTGTGCCTTTGGTATGGCCTATGGGTGGAATACCTTTTCAACGATCCAGCGCGAACTTCTTTTGCGAGAAGCTCCTGAAATGGAGACTGTGGCCCAAGAATTTGAAGTGGACCGAATTTCTGAAGGGGACTGGTTCGGTGGATCCTATGACCTAGGTGAAGGTGAGTCCTTTGCTCGGTATAGCTTTCATCATTCGCCTGGAGACTTGTTCGTCGAGCTTCATTTGAAGATTTTCACTACGGGTGATTCAGACTGGTCGCCACGTCGATACCTGTGGAAGTGCCATGAGAAAACACCATCCATGGCTCCGTCAGCCTGCTATCGAACCAAAGAGGTCCGGTTAAGTCTTCAGAAGTTGGGCTTAGATGCCGCAGCCTTTGATAATAAACAAAGCTCAAACCAACTTGAGCGCGTCTTGAATGTCCGGGCCTTCTTGGGGAACCGCCAGAAGGCGACCATCATCGGAACGTCTGACTATCCCGAAGTTCTTTCGATAGAATTTGAAACCCTAAAAGAAGAGTTTCAGGCAAGATTTGAACACTAAATTTTAGTCCGGCTGTGGGGCTAAAAACGGAGTAAGCATTTGACGAAGATCCTCGGGGATCTTCGTTTTTTTATGGCTGTTTCGATCGATAAACACATGGGTTGTTCGGACCTGGGCTGCGACTTGGTTGGACTGGCTAAAATCGAACTGAAATTTCACAGAACTTTCGCCAAGACGAAGGACACTCAGTTTAATTTGAAGCTCTTTGCCGGGAATCAAAGGCGCCTGGTAGTCGGCCTCTGTATGAACAAGGGGAACGCCATGAACAGGGTGTTGGAACCATTGGCTCCACTCAATTCCTTGATTTTCTATAAAATGTTCAAGGCATCGGTGGGCCTGGGTGTAGACCTGTGCAAAAAACTGAATGCTGGCCAGGTCTGCTTGGTCAAAGTAAACCCGTGTGTTCCAAGTGAAGCTCACTGACTTGTCTCCTGGTCCAGGGCAATAAGGACCTTTCGGCGGGCCTTTAGCAGGTCGGTCATTTTTAATAAAGATTTCATGGCCTTCGCCAATTTGGCTTTCGATTCCACGTCGTTAGGGTCGACCGTCATTTCAACGGCCTCAACCATCCCAATGGCGACCATCAGAGGTGAGGCCATATCGTGAAGAAAAGCTCGCTCTTGTTTGACTTGGTCATTTAGGGGGTTCAATTCGGCTCCTTAACGTTGGATTAAGCACCTCAATAAGCTATAACACTTTGAAGACGAAAGCCAACTGACACTTGTTTATCGGAGAGTAGCAGGCGCCTATGAAGGACCTCAAAATCTATTCACGGCGAGACTTCCCGCCCTATCTACCAAAGTTGAACTCCCTTTATGACGATCTGTTTTCAGGAGGGAAGGGGTTTCGTGCGGAATTGATCCGACGGATTTCTGGTCACCTGGGGCTTGGTGAAAAGCCCATCTTACTACAAGCCCAAACCATCGAGTTTATTCACAATGCTTCACTTTTGCATGATGACCTGATTGATCGTTCGCACTTACGGCGGGGTAAACCTTCGGCTTGGTTGAAGTACACGCCCGAGTACGCTGTTCTGGCGGGGGATTACCTGCTGGCTCGAGTTATGGTGAACCTTTCTGAGTACGGCAATCTTCGCTTGCTTCAGTACACCGCCCAAATGATTTCAGACCTTCTAGAGGGCGAGTGGATTCAAGACTCATTAGTAAAAGACTTTAGTGTGACCATTGATCAGTTAGATCAAGTTCATTACTTAAAAACGGCCTCATTGTTTAAGTGGTGCCTGCGAGCTCCGTTTTTGACCGCCGAGATCTACGATGAAGAGCTGCATGGGCTATTGGATCAGATGGGTGACTTAATCGGCCTATTGTTTCAACGGAGTGATGACCTTTTAGACTTCGACATTCGTAATCATGAAGGGAAAGCGGTTCTTGGTGATTTGAAGTCGGGCTATATTAATTCGTTTTCGGCGGTTTTAATGGAGGATCTGTCCAAAGAAAATCGCGAGCTTTATGTCCATTGCCAAACCATGAAGGGTTTGCGTGAAGTGGTGGGCGAGGACTACTTTAACGCCAAGTTAAAGTTATTCGACGATATCAACCAGTCGAAGATCGACCTCTATGGACACCACCTTCAGCGATTGATTGAGTCATTGCCAGCTTCTCAGCGGGGAGTGGAAAAGGAGCTTTCTCGCTTGCCTCGTATTCTTTATTGGCGTGACCCTAAGGCTTAAATGATGTCTGGATTTGTCACGATAGAAAGCGACAACCGCGATCACCGAAAGCTATTGGACGGCGAGTCCAAGGATGGTCACTGGGCTTTACCGGTCGATTCGTTTCGGTATTCTGACGGGCGTGAAAGAACGACGTTTCGTTTGGTTGAGGCAAATCCGAATAAGCCCAGTTTTGCGACGCGACTTTGGGTCTTGCTTCGGCCGTCTTTGATCAGCATGACTTTAGGGCCTTTGTTTTTAGTTTTAGCTTACGGGCGATTTTTAGATACCCCGATGAACTTTGCTGCCTTTGCCACGTCCTTTTTTGGCTTGTTGTTTTTGCATATCGCGACCTTTGCCTATAACGACTACTTCGATCACCTACGCGGAATTGATCGGTACTCGCAAGATTCAGGAAGCCAGGTTATCCAAAAAGGGTGGTTTCGAGCCAAAGTGGTTCGTCGAATTGCGGATGTCAGTATGTTGGGTGCTGCCGTTTCTGGGTTAATCATTTTTGTCTCGCAACCCGAGCTTCTTGTTTTAGCTTCACTGATGGCTTTGGCTGCTGCATTTGGATTTTCATCGGTCCGACTGGGGTTAAAAACGTTGGGCATTGGTGAAATGATTGTATTTGTGTCTTTGGGCCCTGGGTTGGTTTATGGCCTGTCTAAAGCTGTCTTGAACCACTTTGATATATCCTTGTTGTTTCTTGGATTATTGATGGGAACTTTGTCCAGCTTGGTGATGCAGGTTCGGAATTGGCAGCAAATTTTCGTCGCAAGCCGATTTAAATTGGGGACCTTCGTTAGTCGATTGGGCTTCGACCGTTCGAAATACTTCATTCATTTGCACCTTGTATTGGCTAGCGCCTATTTCGGCGTTTTGATTTACTCGGACCGATTTGCAGCATGGGCTGTTCCGGCCGTTATACCCTTGGGGTTGTTGGTCTACCGGTTTGTTCAGCATGTGAATGAAACCGCGTCACCGTTTTCATCAAAGATACTTAATCTGGATCGTCGGGCTGTTCGGCTGCACCAGTTGATGATCGTTACTTTGATTTTGGTTTTCGAATTAACCATGAGGCTGAAGTGAACCCTATGGTTCGGCATCGGCTGGATGATGGAGACCCACTTTGGGAGTCTGTCTCTTCGCTTGGCATTCTGACTGAAGGCGACCAGGCACAAGCTGTTCTGTTTCGAGATCAGCAACAGCGTTTGGCTCTTGAAGTGCCGAGCTATAATCCTTTTTTTATCGATTTTGTGAAGCCGTCCGAGCAACGTAAATTTCGGACTTTTGGGCGCGGACAGATGTTTGCCAAGGCTTTGGGTGTCGGCAAGGGGACGGAATCAGCGGTCGATTTAACAGCCGGCTTGGGGCAGGACTCGATGTTTATGGCCGCATTGGGTTTGAGCGTCGTCGCCCTGGAAAGAGAGCCTTTTGTTTATTTACTTTTAAAGGATGCTCTTGACCGTGCTGGCGAGGCGGGTGGCTATATCGCGGAGGTGACTGGTCGGATTCAGCTGAAACTTATTGAAGCTGAAGGGTTTTTGACCGGCGAACCGCCGAAAGCTGATGTGTATTACCTTGACCCGATGTTCCCTGATAAGAAAAAATCAGCCTTGAGCCAAAAGGGGATGCAGATTCTACAGAAGTTAGTTGATAACCCTCCTGCAGAGCCACTGATTGAGGTGGCTTTAAATGCAGGTGCACGACGGGTTCTGTTGAAACGCCCGGTAAAGGCTCCCGTCTTGGGGAAGCCGGCTCATCAATATCGTGGTGAACGAGTACGTTATGATCTTTACATTTCTTCATCGGGTTAAATGGTGTTAGGCGATTTAGGAAACCTTCAAAAATTTGCTTTATTGTTTTTAGTCGGTTACGGCCTGATTGTTTTAGGGGCCCGGTACTTT
>NYZX01000145.1 GCA_002686065.1 Pseudobdellovibrionaceae bacterium
AAAAAGCACCATCACCACCAACCTAGCTATTGCGCTTAAAAATTTAGGCCATAAGGTCGGGCTTTTAGATGCGGACATCTACGGACCTAGCATTCCCAGAATGTTTGGAGCCATCAACCAGAACCCACCCGTCAACGACGCCGGAAAAATCATTCCTAACGAACGCCAAGGGATCAAACTGATGTCTATCGGTTTTCTGGTCGAAGAAGACCAGCCCCTTGTATGGCGTGGGCCAATGCTGTTCAAAGCCGTCGAGCAGTTCTTTCGTGATGTTGACTGGGGTGAATTGGATTACCTTGTGATCGACCTTCCACCCGGGACTGGTGATGTCGCATTGACGATCGCACAAAAGGTTCCTGTTCACGGTGGCATTACCGTTTGCACACCTCAAAACATTGCTTTGATCGATGCAAAGAAATCGATGGGCATGTTCGAACAGGTCAACATTCCCAACCTAGGCGTTGTTGAAAACATGGCTTATATGAAGCAAAACGGTGACCGTATTCAGTTGTTCCCTAAAGGCGAACTAGATAGCTACCTTGAAAAATCGGGAATCAAAAAACTGGCAGAAGTCCCTTTTCATCAACCCATTGCGATGGGGGCTGAAGCAGGAATCCCCTTCACTGCTTCAAGCAAAGACGAAGAGGTCGAAGTGTTCAATCAGCTGGCAAAAAAGGTAGCTGAGCTGGTTCCTGTTTAATTTTTAACAGAATCGCTGAAAGTTAAGAAAACGAGCGAAGTGATTTTGGCTCGTTCCTTGCTGATACAAACCATCGGAAGGAACTGAGTATGAAACAACCTGTTATATGGACTTTCGCCGTCTATACTTTTCTTAGTGTCGGACAATTTGCGGCAGCTGACGAAACCTACTTACCATCGGATTCAAGCAAACCGAATCGATGCGCCGAGGCCTTTCCGACCCAGGCCGCTAAAAAATTCGGCCCACAAATCGATATCTCCCAAGCGGTTGGTAGCGATGCCACTTTCGTATTTGATCCGGAAAGGCAGTCGCTCGCCAGAAATAGATCCAACGAACAGTTTTATATACAAGTCCCACCTGACACCATCTCGGTCACAGCGCTAAGTATGATGCAGAACAAAGAAATCGTCGTTGTCCAAGGTCGAAGCTCGATGAACCTGTATGCCGTGATGCCCATCAAAGAATCACGATTCGGTGGCTTGATATCGACGATCGTCGGCTACAAGCTTGAGCTGATTAAGGAGTTCAATCCCTATAAGACTTCGGATGTTGTTAGTGGGTTGGCGACAAAATTTCGTCTTGACCACGCTTTTGGCCTGCGAAACGACCTACCCCTGATGGCGACACAGGGATCAAATGGTGAGATCGATTTTTTCACTGTTCTAGAGCCGCTGAAGATCAAAACCTTGGGCTATGAAATCGGAGGAACCCGCAACAATCCGAAAACCACGGGTCGACTGTTGTCGATTAAGTCCGGGCCAGTTTTCGGCAATTATCAGGTTGTTGGTGACACCCGCGCCTATGAAACGCAAATTCTGACGGTCATTGCACACTATGAACACACTGTGGTGATTTATGGAATCGATCTTCTTTATGACGCCGATGAAATCAACAGCTTCATGGTCCTAAAGCATGCTTATTCGCAGCAACATATCATCCCGCGAGTCAGGAGCGTCCTAGAGCCACACAGCCTGCGAAGCGATCAACAAATTGTTTCAGTAAAATTCAATCTGTTAAGAAATCGACCTAGGCAAAAGGACCTCGAAGTCGTCGCAATTTACGAGGATGGAACGTCAAACACAGTCATCTTGATGAACAGTCTTCTTAGCGAATATTTTGGCGAGAATCCAAAGTTCGGTCGTTAGAAAACAACTGTGGCCGGACTCAACTAAAACCCGAACTTAAAGGAAAGGCCGGGGGTAAAGATAAGGCCTCCGACACGCGGAGTTGGTTCGCCGTCTTGGGTAACGAACCCGCCTTGATATCCAATATAGTCAAGCTCAACCGAGACGCCAATGGCCAGGTCACCTACACCAATGAAGTTAAGTTCATTCGTCATAACCCACTCATAGTCCGCCCCTAGACTCAGCCCCGAAGATCTCGTTGTCTGGTCGATGTAGCCATCCCCAAGAAAGCTCCCCTTCCTCCCACGAAGGATCAGCTCAGATAAACCAAAGCTGAAATAAAACATGTGCCGATCCGATAAAAACCGCCGATGAATATAACCGATCGAACTCAAGGTGCCCGAGATCCGATCGAAGTCGAGATCATCATCCTCCGATGATCCGTCAGCCACATTCATGAGTTTCATGTAAATCCCATGTCTGGGGGACAGAAAGTAGCGAAAACCAAACCCGCCCCTTGGACTGTCGAACTCATACTTGTCGTACAGATCCTTCGTCGCACCCCCTATCAGAACCTCGGCCGTTGAATACAAAATAAAATCGAAGCGACTAAGATTCCTAAAGTTCCATCTTGGCTGGTCCGAGGTTTCCTGAAAGTCGACACTAACCTGGCAGCCGTCTTCGGTCGCAAATACGACAACAATACGATCCGTTCCATTAAAGCGCCCCTTATTTGGCAGCTCTAAAACTTGAGTGATCGAACGATTCGGCGAAAGGCTGAGCCACTTCGAATCGAAGCCCTCGACAGTCCAGCTTCCAGAAAGAGGGACATCCTGATCACTGGGAAAGAACAATGCGGAGTAACTGCCACGTTGAATTCGAACCTCATGATTCGAGTTATTTTGCAATCCCAAAAAAACACCGCTATCACGACGACCAATAAATAACTGCCCCTCGATAAGCAAGCCACATTGCTCAGTGAAAACCACAGCACGATTGGAATAAATAGACTGCCAACCTGGCGCAGGATCCGTTTTGGAGTAACGAAGCCCCGAGAACTCGGGATGCCCCCGACTGTCGGCATGCGAAAGAGGCTCAAGGTTCGCGTGCCCCGCCTCAAGCATAAAAAGAAAAGCCATCACCGCAAGCGATAGCACTTTGGTCACGTGCTCAGTCATCTTGTGACATCTATGTAGAACGGAACCGGACTCAACCCATCTACAGGCACCATCACCACGACTCGCCTCGTCGGCTCACTGAACTGCTTGGGTAACCCAACATAGACATCGACCTCACAGACGAAATCGACAACCTCACCGGGCCCGATCCTAACCGTCGAAACAACCTGGTGGTCGATTCGGCAGCGAGGAGGCTCATAGACTGTCTTTGGTTCGGTCCAAACGTCGCCGAGTTGGATTTTGTAGCTATCGTCCGATGGGTTCTCGATCAATCCATGGACTTTCATTGAGCTGTACCCCGTTGACCTCACCTCCGGCGATCTTTCGAAGTAGTTCAATGAATTCGAATACCTGAGCGGACCGACTTTCCCGATGGCGTACGGGTTCAGGTAGGACCCGCGAGAGGAAGCACAACCACAGGCCCATGCCAAAGCTAGCCATACAAAAACAATCCGCATCTTCATACAACTAGTACACCTTCAACAAAGTGATCGGTCAAAATTGAGGCGTGAAATCCGACCCTTGTCGGGAAAGGCCGGTTAAGAATCCTAAGATTAGCGCATAAAAAGGTCTAAGCGCAGGTTTTGCTGAGGAGGGATGATTCGTTGACCGCGGGGGTGAAAAATCTTTGCCGGGGTCTCGCCGATACACCACAGCTGATAGTCGTCGATATAAACGCCACAGCTTTCAGCCAAGGCGATAACAGGAAAGCCATACTGTGTGACGAACTCCTGGATTTCCTGGTCTTCGTCAGGCTTGTAGTGGCAGTGAATGGCCCAAGACCCAAGTAGGTTCAATCCTTGATAGCTAATGACATCTGTATCGTTGTCATCACCTTCATCGCCGAAATGAGCCGTTTCTAAGTGGCTTCCCAGGACTATGGCTCCGGCGCTGTCCCCGTTGACGACTCCGCCCTGGAATAAAAACCGATGCAGCAATTCGTAAAAATGTGTTTCACGAATGGATTCCATGAGCTGAAAAGTGTTTCCACCATCTAAGTAAATGGCGTCGGCTCGCTGGAGATCTTCCCACTCCAGTTCACTGAGGTCCAAACACATATCGATGGACTGGAACTGGACTGTCTCGAAAGTCTGACGAACACGTTGTCGCCCCCGGTCCCAGGTATCGTGATCACCCGCAAGAGGAATAAAAAGGAGCCGCGGGTTCGGTCCCAATAAAGAAATAAAATGGTCATCCATTTCGCGGAAGTGATCCGAGTCACCACCGCCCGTCAAAATCATCTTCATGACATCACCTAGTTTCTGTCTGGCTCAACGGCGCCCTTATACCGATGCATAAATAGGTTCTCTACGCCCTTATCAAAAGCCTTCTTCGAGGCCTCTCCATCTCGATGCTTCAATGGCGGCTGAATTAAAAGATAAATCAACCACAAAGCAAACAACCCATAAAAGACAAACATCCATGGCTTAGTCGGCAAATACACCAAGGCCTCAACCGCTTGCTGAGTGCTTTCGCTCATCTGTTCCATGCGATGCGCCCGTGATTTAGAAGCCAACCCTTGCTTAATCGAGTTCAGGTGTCCCCTTGGCAAATCATCAAAGTCGCAGGTCACGATCACACTGCTTCCTCCAGCAGGAACCACATTGGACACCAAAGCCCACCACGCAATCTGCTTGCTGCCAGGAATAGGAACCTCAATTTTTATGCGCTCAAGGATTTTCGGAGCCTCTCGGGACTCCATCTTCATTTCGACGGTCGTCGTAGAGACAGATAAGAATTCCGTACGTACCGCACGCGCTCCTTTTTTGATCTGCGCGAAGCGAAGACTGGATTTGTCGCCGGATTGCAGTTGGTACTTTCGTTCAGCCATAGAAACCTATCGGATCGTCTAACCATTAAATGTTACGACTTCCGTCCAGTTATAGGCAGAACTTCCCAAGTTGAGACAGGGGGTTGACTTGATTCGCGACATTTATTGAAGAAAGTTTTCAGCCCAGCTAAGAACCAGCTATCCTAAGGGCCTGGGTCGAATGATTAAGGGCATTCGACCTGGAAGGGTTTACCTCACCAACAGTTAGCTAGGGCCCGCGAGAAATCGCGGGTTCTTTTTTTGAGCTAACATCATCCCAAAAACTTATGGAATGGTCAGGCGACGTCCTGCTTGAATCATTGATCGGTTATTCAAGTCGTTCGCTTGGACCAGTTCGTTGACAGCAACATGGTATCTGTCAGCGATATGACTCAAAGTCTCACCCCGTCGAACAACGTGAACCCGGTTGCCGCCGCTGATACGTAGCTTTTGTCCAACTTTGATCAACGAACGACTGCCAAGGCCATTTTGAAGCTGAATATCCTTTAAAGTGACACCGTATTTGCGGGCAATCGAATACAAGTTTTCACCGCGACGAACCCGATGAAACCGCGACGAGCGGTTTCCTGAGGCCGATGAAGCGGACTCTGGCTGCGAGGTTACCTTTAAAATCTGCCCAGGCTTAATAACCGACCGGCGACGTAGGTTGTTCCACTGCTGAAGCTGCTGAACGCTAACACCATATTTACGGGCAATTAATGAAAGATTCTCACCACGACGGACCTTGTGCCCCGGGCCGCTGTAGTTAGCAACCGTTCGACTGCGACTACGGCTGCGATTTCGCGACACATGACGGGTCAAAGCGGCATTTTCTGGTAGCTTAATTCGTTGGCCAATTCTTAGCAGCGAACGTCGGCTAATTCCGTTAATCTGAGCAATACGTCGTACCGTTGTTCTGTGCCTTCTCGCCAAGGTCGACAAATTGTCGCCACGGCGAATGCGATAGTAAAAGTACTCGCCTTTGACGTACTTTGGCGCAGAGGACTTAACATGCTGTAAGGCTGCAACGGCTGAATTCGTCTTTCCCGGAGGAACTTTTACTGTGACATTCGAGCGGTACATCGGAACATAGTCCGATTTGAATTCTGGGTTTAAAGCCCTAAGATCGTCATAGGAAACGCCCAAACGCCCCGACAACTTCTTTAAGCTAATCGAGTAAGGAACCTCGATGGTTTCAAAAGCAACCGGATCCTGATAGTCGATATCAGAAAAACCATAGGTTTCCGGGTTTTTCGCAATCAACGCCGCAGCAATAAACTTAGGCACATAGTTGATTGTTTCACGAGGCAACTTTTTACGTCGCGCCAGCTCCCAAAAATCACGAGTGTAATACTTCATGACCATGCGCTTAACGCGGTTCTCGCCCACGTTGTAAGCCGCCATGGCTAAGTACCAATTGCCAAACAGATTGTATAAAGCTTTAAAATACCTCGCCGCAGCATGAGTCGAAGCCACAAAGTCCCGACGCTGATCGACATAGGCATTAATTTTTAAATCGAAATGCTTCCCTGTTGGTCGAATAAACTGCCAATACCCGACAGCTGCCGCATGCGAGTAGGCTTTCGGGTTAAACCCTGATTCGATCAAAGCCACATAAACAAGATCTTCTGGAAGCTCATGCTCACGAAGAATCTGCTTCATCATGGGAACATATCTAGACGAGCGCGACAGATAGCGTTCCATGTGACGCCGCCCTCGGCCTTTGAAATATTCAATCCAACGAAAAACGCGATCGTTGGTTTCCATCGGGATTTCACCAAACGAGTTAGCGAGGTCTTTTTCATTCGCCTCGACAGCCTCGCGTTCAGCGGGTGTTACGTGATCGGTGTTGTCTGCGGGCCCATCCATAGTTTCGAAGGTTCCACAACCAGCTAAAACCAAGGACATCATGATGGCAATCAAGCTGTGTCGGCTCATAAATCTCCTTTTATGAGTCATCAGGATAAGAGATTTAATTCCTCGAAGCAACCTTAGTCGTCGCGACCGAAGTCCTAAGACTTCGGTCTGTTTCGCCTCTACTCGTCTGACTTTGTGACCCATAAAGGTAGGACGGCATCAACCTGCTGTTCGGCTAACAATTGATACAATAAATAGTTCCGTAAGACGGCCTTCACATAAAATCGTGTTTCATCCCAAGGCAATTCATCGATCCAAAGCTCGGCAAACGGGCCATCTGGAATCTGAGAGTTATAGGACTCTGTAAATTCTCTAGACCTAAACCAACGTCGCATTCGACCAATCCCCGCATTATAAGCCGCCAGCGCAGCAGGGATGTGACCCCTAAACGCGCGCACAAGCTTTCGGATGTAGTAGGTCCCAAATGCAATGTTTAACTCAGGATCAAACAGTTGCTCTTGAGAGCGAAAAGATCTGTAGCGCAGATCTTTAGCAATCTCATTTGCCGTCAACGGAATCATCTGCATTAAACCTCTTGCGTTTGATGGGCTTGTCACATCGGTGCGAAACGAGCTTTCTTGTCGGATCAATGCCTGGACCAAATAAGGTGAGATCCCTCGCTTATCCGCCTGAGCCTTGATCGTATCTTCGTAAATTCGCGGGAACACCAACCCAAGATGGTCCTGTGAAATCAAACTAGGATCACGATCGAAAGCTGTTTTCGACAAACTGATCGCTGTGAAGAAGTCTTTAGCCTTCGAGGCTATCGCAGCATGAAACATATTATCATAGGGCAACCGCGGGCTATACAAAGACCCACGAATGACCGCAACCGAATCAGACCAACCACCTTCAATAAAAGCCTGCAATTGACGATACAAAAGGCTTTGGGTTTCCGTGAAATACCGCTGAGTATTTTTCACCTTCGAGACCTCAGGCATCCAAAGCTTCAACTGTCCCTCTTCCAGCGCACGAGCCTTCATCGCATAGTAAGTTAAAGGATAACTTGTCTGCATAGCCGTATATTCACGCTGAGCACGGGCCTCTTCCGTTTCTTTAAACAAACGCCACAGCCAAAAGTGCGCCGACAAGGCCAACTCGGACTCACCTCGCGCAATCACTTTCTCAAGGAACTTGGCCGCTAAGCCTTTGTCTTTCTCGCGCAGATAACTAATCCCGATGGCAAAATTCGCTTCAAGTTCGTAGTTTGACTTCGGGTAGGAAACAGTGATTTTTTCCCAATAACGACGAGCTTCCGCTTTTTCGGACCGATAATAAGCGGACCGCCCAGCGATCCACAACGCTTTGGCTGCGTCACTTTGACCCTCGAATTTTTCGGCCGCTTTGGCTGACAAACTTTCCGCTAATCCGTAGCTGCCCTTTACATAGGCGTTTTCACCCATCCAAAGGAGGCGCTCGCCATCCAAAGCCGACAAGGACTTCAACATTTGTTTACGAATTTCACGGTAAGCCGGCGAGTCCTTATCCCCCACAGCCAGTACCGCCACAAGTAAGCCTCGTGACACCGCTTCCGAATACTGGCTTTGCGGGTACGCCATCAAATAGTCCGCGCCGATCTGTGCTAGCTCGGTAAACCGCTTACGTGACCGCGCTTTCTGGAACTTCTGATACAGTGCTACCTCAGCGGATGATGGTTTTGAAGGCTCGCCCGTTTTGGCCTTTGCCTGCGTGGATTCCAATTGATTGTAAGAGTCTTCATCAAGAGACTTCAAACGCTTCATCAGATCTTGCTGCTTATCAATGCTTAAGGCTTTTAAATAGAACTGCACGGTCTTCTTGGCGTTCTGCTCGATAAAAGCCAATTCGCCTGCTTGTCGATACAACTGATATCGCTGAGCTTGCGGCATTTGATGAGCCCACTCTGACAGCTGCTCGAAATCCGACCAAGCTTTTAACCGATTCACACGGCGGTACAAATCCATTTGCTTCAGCTTTGCTGCAAACACCTGCTCTCGGGATGATGAGCTCATCAAGGGAGAATTCAACTTGATGCTCCCCTGAAAGAAGCGATCCGTCACCCGCTCGAGCCGGGCGACCTGACGACGATCACTCGCCTTCCAAGACAGCGTGCACTCAAGCTGCCTTAAAGATAACCACGGCTCCAACCAAACTTGCGTTTCTCGAAGCTCATCGACTTTTTGAAAGCAATCATCGTATTGGCCAGCTTCCACTTGACGACGAATTTCAAACAGGTGCTCACCAACAGACTGGGGTGTCTTCCCCTTGAGCTCCTGAATTTCGCTAGGCAAATCGGATATTCCCAAGGTCACCTTGCCCAAATCCGCGTACGCGAAACTAGAAAAGAATAATAGACTAACTAGAGGACGAACTCGCATCATCGCCTCCTATTCCTAAGCGAACTGATTTCATAAGAAGCTCTTTTGCCTGGGCCACTTCTTTTTTCAGGTAGGTCTTCGTTTTACGTTCTTGCGGAACGACTTCCTCTGGGGCAAAACCTAAAAACTCAAATTGCGACAAGGTCTTTGTTAGGTCCTCACCGCATTCATTACGCAAACTTGGTGGCGCCTTTTGAAGTAGCTTATCTATTTCCTCAGCCCCACCCTGGCCTGTGATCTGACCAAGCGTAAAGTAAATACTGTTCGTCACTTGAACACCAACATGACGCCAGTCTTCTTTTGCCGCCAACTTTTCAATTCGTACATATCGCTCGGCCAAGACTTCGTTCAAGCTTCTTGCCTTTTGAGTCAGACCAAAAGCCGACAAGGATTGAAAACCCAGGCCGCCAAAGATAAGCGTAAACACGCCCACCCAAACCCACGGCATCACTCCACCAGCACCCGAACTATCCCAAGTTAAGTCCAACTGAAGTGGCTTTTGGATGTCTGCGCTGGCTTCTTGAGTCGCGCTTCCATCGGTACTATCCATTCTTGATTCCGCTAAAGTTTTGTTATCTGAAGGAACAACATTAAACCGGATCTCAGGAATTTTCTTCTGATAGAATTGCTCGGTTTCGGGATCAAATAGACTGATGGTTGATTCAGGAATGACGACTTGCCCCACTTCACGAGGAATCAAGTAAAAATCAAACTGCTTATAGCTGTTCCCATCACGAAAAAATTGAGCCTCGGACTTCGAATCGTAGAGCTCGACTGCCGGCGGAAGATCCAAACCGTTCAGGTCGATCAACTTCGCGTTTCCACGCCCTTCAAATCGAATCTTCAAAGTCACCGCTTCGTTCACTTTAACTTCTGGCTGACTTAACCCCGCCTTGACCTCGAACACCCCGACAGCACCTGTGAAATCAGCTGGGCGATCCAAAGGCAGATCTTTGACTTGAACTTTGACCTCTTTACTTGCCTTCGTGTACTCGTAAGAGCGTGTCCGACCAAACCCTTGACTACTCAAGACTCGGCATTTCGCTTTATACGAGTCGATCAACGAACGACCCGGCTTTATCGGAAACAACGCGTAGCTAGCTAAAAGAGCTCGGCGATAAACCACCCCGTTTATTACTTCAGTGTCATACCGAAGCTGAGTCGGCAGATCGATATCTTCCTTCCAAAACCCCTTGGCGGTTGGATACTTTAAAGTGTCGATCTCCGTAATCGTCCCACGAGTATACAAATACCAACTGGCACGGATTTCTTCGCCCACGTAGACGTCGGTCTTGTCGGTTTGAACTTGAATAAAAAAAGCTTCTTTTGGATTCACGGGCTGCGAACGGTATCCACCACTACCACCGCCACCACGACCAAATCGACGCTGCAACAACTGGTTAAACTGATCTTCGAACTGATCCAATCCTTGATTCAAAGGGCGCTGACGGGGCTGGGCCAAACGACTAGACCCTTTCGTGACCGTAATAACAATTGGCTTTGTCGAGCGAGTGACACCATTCACAACAACTTCAGCCGGAGGGATGGTGATCTTTCCTGTGCGTAAAGGGCGAAGTAAAAAATTGTAACTGACCACCCGGCTTGTCTTAAAGCTAGAACCATCAAAATAGCTTTCAGTACTTTGCGATCGGCTTTCGTTAATCAGCTGAACTCCGTCAAAATTAGGAAGCCTTGGTGAATCAACGACCACACTGGATCCTGCTTTGACTCGTATTGAATAGCTAAACGTATCGTTTGCACTTATTTGATTACGATCAACAAGGGCATCGATTTCAACCTCATCCGCCCATGCCGTAAAGGTCATAAGGCCAAAAAACAAAACTATCAGCGTCGCTAGCCTAGACATTACCAATCCTTATCCCGAGGTCGCTCTTTAGGCGACTTGTCATACTCGCGGCCTCGAATTTCGACCTCTTGATTTTCAATTTCTTCTAACAGGCGTTTAACGTATCCCCCTTGAGGGTTTTGCGGTGCCTTTTGTGGCTGATCTTTACCATTTTGAATCGGAGCATTCGGATCCGGATCTTTGTTTTGATCTTTGTTTTGATCTTGGTCTTGATCATCCTTATTATTCGAACTTCCGCCGCCGCCACCGCCGCCTTGCTTTTCTTGAAACAAAACTTCGATGTTATTCTTCACCGTTAATGGCTCGATGCCGGTCTCTAAGATTTCTTGATAAAGCTGAAGAGCCTTATCTTTTTCATCTTTTTCGGCATAAATATTCGCCTGATTTAATCGGGCAGAAAACGCGACGTCGTCACGCTCCTGCTTTTTAGCCAAGTGAAATGCATAGGAGTAGGACTTTTCCGCACGCTCCAAATCACCGGCAAGCTGGTAATACAGCCCTAGGTGGTAGTGAATGTCTGGTCGAAACGGCTGCTCACTTAAAGCTTCGTTTAGCTTTTGAAAGGCCAAAGGCACCAAGGTCACATCAAATGGATAGGGCTCAGGCGGAGCTTCGGCCTCTGCTGTTTGCCCTGACTTTGCTCGCTCTTGAAAGGCCTTAATCTGTTGCTCTCTAGCCGAATACTTTTGCCACTCAGCCAAAATCTCTGAAGCCTCCTGCTGCTTCCACGCAACAGTCACATCACTGAACTGAACGGCCTGTACAGCTGGGGCTAACAGAAACACCGAAAGAGGCAAAAGCCATCGAGCACGTCTCATCGAGCCCCCACCTGAAACCGTCCTCGCCACAACCTTGGCTTGGGCCGACGCTCGGACATCAACAGCTCTAACAAACCAATCAAAAAGGCAAAGAACAAGGGCCACTGGAAACGTTCGTCGTAACTGGTGACCTGTGCACTTTCAAATTCGGCACGTTCCAACTTTAAAATATCCTCGTAGACTTTTTTCGCGGCATTCCCACCGAAAGTCGCATGGTAAAAACTACCCTGCCCTTCTTTAGCCAACTGGCGAAGGACCGTCCCATCTGTTTTTGTCATGATTTCTTGGCCCGATGGGTCTTTACGGTAACCACGAAGCACTCCTCGCGCATCCCGAACGGGTATCAGCCCACCCTTTTGCGTTCCGACAACCATCGAAAAGATATGGATCCCTTCTTTAACTAAGGCCTTTGCTGTTTCCAACGCCCCAGGCTCGTTATCTTCACCATCTGAAACAATCAAAATCGCACGAGTTAAAACGGTATCTTCCCCACGATCGACCCCTCCCCGCTGAAAGGCATCGAAGGCCTCTTGTAAGGCCTTACGGAACTCGGTCCCTTGCGTTGAAACAGCTTCAGGCCCCAAAGATTCGATGAACATCTTTAACGCCGACTTATCCGGTGTCACAGGCGACAACATCGCCGCCGACCCTGCGAAAGCAATAAGCCCGACGCGATCACCAGAGGCGAGGTTCAAAAACCGCATCACTTCTGATTTGGCCAGCTGCAAGCGCGACGGCTTAACATCCTCGGCCAACATACTATTTGAAACATCAAAAAGGATCATTAGCTCGATCCCTTCGCTTTTAACATCTTCAATCGCCTTGCCCTTTTGTGGACGAGCATAGGCAACAATCATAAGGATCAAACACAAAAACTGCAGAACGTACTTCCACCGTTGCTTTGACCGCGACACAGATGCCGTCAAAAACTGAAAAGCCTCTGTTTTGAATACATTCTGCATTCGCTTTCGGCGCTGTTTCAAACGAAACCAAATAACCCCGGCCAAAGGGATTAAAAACCAAATCCAATTTAAAGCATGAGCACTTTCAAACCGCATTAAGGCCCCCTCAAGAAGAAGGTTGCACCAAAGATCATCCCAGACAGATACAATAAAACCGCCCAGAAAAGATAGCTTTGAAACAGCTCGGTATAACGAGTGAACTGACTGGCTTCGATTTTTGTGGTCTCTAGCTTATTAATATCAGCAAACACCTGCTCGAGAGCATTGGTCGTTGTCGCACGGTAATACTTCCCGCCAGTATCTTTGGCCATCTGATCCAACAGGCCTTCGTTGATTTTAGAATGTATAGGGCGATACCGTTTTCGGCGGCGCCCGAAGACATCGGTCGTGTACACAGGTAACTGAGTTTGCCCGTCTCGTCCCATCCCGATCGAATAGATCCGGACCGACTCGTCTTTGGCTATCTGAAGTGCTGTCTGCGGGTCAATTGTCCCGGTGTTGTTTTCGCCATCCGTTAAAAAGACAACCACTCGACTTTTCGCTTTCGAGTCCTTTAAACGAATCACTGAATTTGCTAGGGCCACTCCTATAGCTGTCCCCATTTTAATATTTCTGGAGGTTTCGACCTTTCGAAGGTTATCGATCAACAACGGGTAATCCAAAGTCATTGGAACACGCGTATAGGACTCACCACTAAAAACGATCAGACCAATCCGATCTGAAATGCGCTTGGAAATAAAGTCTTCGATGGTCTTTTTTGAAGCTTCTAGGCGGTTTTCAGGCTTCATGTCCTCGATCAACATGGAATCCGAAATATCCAGCGCGATCATAATATCGATACCTTCGACATCCCTCTTGATCTTTGTATCTGCCTGTTGTGGCCGAGCCAGTGCGACGACAATCAAGGCCAGTCCGGCTATCTTCAATGTCATTGGCAACCAGACAAACTTGGTCCTAACGGAGCTGGAGACCTGCTTTAAGTATTTCAATGACGGAAACTGTAACGTCGCGACCCGACGACGGCGCTGGATAAAAATCCAAAACACGACGACAGCAAGTAAGGCGTAAAGCAAAAAGAACTCTTCGCTGGACCAAATCATGTCGAGGCCCCCCGAAGGCGC
>NYZX01000146.1 GCA_002686065.1 Pseudobdellovibrionaceae bacterium
GCTTCAATTTTAAAAACTTCGGTGCCGTTTTCAGAGGTGCAGTGAATTTCATCGACGCTGCTAGGAGAGGCTTGGATTTTAGTGACTCGAGTCTTCTTCAAAACGCGACACTGTTTCGCTTGAGCTTTTTCTTCGATGCGATTCCAAATCCGTTGCAAACCACCCTTCGGGTAATGAAAGGTCAAAGCTTCGAATTCGCTGGTTTTTTTAATTTTTAGCAGACGTGCGAAAATTTCCAAAATCGACGGCGTTTGAACGCGGCCCTTTGACAACTTCACATCTAAGTTCTTCGGGTCTCCCCAAAGCTTCAAAGCGATAGGCTTAAACAACACTTCATAAAGTGGCGTTCCCATACGACCAACAAGATCTTCCTCAAAAGTCTTCGGCTGGGAAAATCGAAACGGCCCTGTCAGCATTTTCATCCCGTAGCCAAAACACATTTTAAAGAACTTCGCTAAGCCAAATACGTTCGCCAACGAAAAGGGCGATGGAGGGTAAGGAAGATAATGACCGTTCATATAGATCGAACTGACTTTTTCACGCTCAAGCCAAGCGTCTTCAGGCAATAGCCCCATCACGCGTTTCATCAGCGCTGGATCCAAAGTGAACAACTTATGAGGACCAAGATCATGGCTGCCGTTCGCACTCCAGTCCAAAGATTTTGCAAGTCCACCCAACTGATCAGAAGCTTCGATTAAAACCACATCACTATGGCCCTCATCCACAAGACCGTCTAATAGAGCAAGCCCTGCCGGCCCGCCACCTAGGATATAGGTCTTCATACGTTTTTCACCTTTCGAGCCAAGGCTGTCGTTTGGCTTGCGTAGTACGGAAGAGGAATACGACGGATAAAGCCCGGAGTTAGGTTGTAGATAAATTTCGCCAAGGGCACACCAAGGTGAGCAGCAACACTTTCAAGATATCCAAATTCAAGAGTCTGCCAGTAAGCTTTAAAACGAAATGTCTGAAAGCCCGCACGTTGGCAGATGTCTTTGATCGACTTCGGCGTAAAGTGATGAAGATGAACAGACAGAATCCACCAAAATCTTTTACCCGCAAGCTTCGCCTGCCAGGTACCAATGTCTGGATAGTTAATCAACAACACTCCGTCGGGCTTCAATAGCTTATGAATTTCTTCAAGGGCCGCCTTCGGATCCACCACGTGCTCAATCACGTCCCACATCGTAATCATATCGTAGGATTCAGGTACAAGGTTGTTGTTATCGATAGTTCCCTGCTCGATTTGAAGACCACGCTTTTTACCGGATTCAACAAGATAAGCCGAAGGCTCTAAACCGTGAGCATCGTAACCAAACTTGGTCGCCGCATCCAAAAAGCCACCGCCAGCAGTTCCGATATCCAAAACCTTGGCACCCTTCGGCGGTAAGTATTTTTTGTTCTTTTCCAAGGCTTTGTAAAAGCTGCGAACCCGCATGTGATACTGACTGTCGTGACCGCCTTCTTCCGAACTCATATACCCCTCAAGGATCACCTTTTCCGGGTAGCGAGGGCTTTCATAGATCATATCGCAATCAATGCATCCAACAATTTTTTGAGTTCCACGGATACCAGATGCAGCACCGTAAAGGGCTTTAGGATCCGTGACGTTTTCCCATGGTTCTAGAAATGGTTTTTTATGTTCTGAACCGCAAACGGGACAGGGGACCTCGGACTTAATCAGATCCATTATTCCTCCAGGCAGATTTAAAAGCTTTTAATCCGAATTTATAGCATGGGGGTCAACTCATTGACCAGAAAGTTTTTGGCCAGGATCTGCCCGAAACCATTGGGAAAAGTGCAAATTCTACAGCCAAAATCTGGGGGTATTACCGCCTGTCGCGTCACTTCCCGCTTGGCACACCTCAACAGGATAAGTTCACAGGCATTTGGGGCATATCCCCCGCCAAGATCACGACTGAAAACAGGCTTTTTGAATCGAGGTGAAGGGAAATTCCTGCATCAGCTGGTCCATACGGTCATGCACCTTGTTCAGGTTATGGTACTGAATTAAACGCTTAATGGGGTGCCGAATCACCTGAGGATAGTCGGTGTAGAGCTCCCAGGTGTGGGTATAAAAATTTAAAGGGTGTCCCTTGCGGTTCAGGCTTCGGACATAGGACTTGTACATCGAAAAAGTCAGAAACCGGAAAAACGTTCCGCCGTTAGCCGGATAATAGCCAGCCCCCAGCTTCAACCCAGTCGCCGGGATCTCAACCAAGGTTTTTCCGATCTTATAAGGTGCCGACGGTGGACCCACGATCGAACTATCATACTTAAACCCAACGTCCTCAATGACATCGATATAGCTTTGATCCTGCCGCTTTAACGAGTAGCCCGGCGCACGAAACCCAATGACCTCTTGCCCCGTCACATCTTCTAATAGCTTTTTGGCCTTCGTAATGTCGTCTTTGAACTGCTCGACAGAAATCTGGTTCAGTGGCAAATGCCAATAGGTATGACACCCGATTTCATGCCCAGCATCAGCAAGCGCCTTGATCAACGCGGGATGCTTTTCAGCCAACCAAGCCACACAAAAGAAGGTGGCCTTGGTGTTGTGCTGATCCAATAGCTTTAACGATCGATCCAGCATTTTAGACAAACGACTTTCTTGATCCGACCAGCTGTCCAATGGAATCTCGTCATTGGCGTAAAACACCTGAAACCAATCTTCCGTATCGATGGTCATATAGTTTTGAACTGAGGCTTGCATAGACTGAGTGGGCATATCAAAAAGCATCAAAGTCCATTGCCTGAAAACGAATGGACTTATCTTTCAAGGAACGGCGACTTTCGGTCAAATCCTTGAAAATGAGGTTCAATGGTGACGGCCTTAAGGCCTTCGGAATTTCAAAGGACAAACCACTGCGCCCCTCTTCAGATAAACCGATTTCCAAATCAAATAAAGCGAAGGCTTTTTTAAACGAGCTATTCGACGCTTTCGAAGACCCACTCCCCAAAAAGACTCGGGTCAAAGGATAAGGCGTTTTAGCAAAGTATCCTGTTTCTTCGGCCCAGTAATTCGCTGATGGCTTATTCAGTCGCCACTGCAAAGAAGCCTCATCCCAATGCATTTTAAAGTCAGCATCCTTGGTCGCCTTGTACGGCCCCATAAACCCAATTCGGGCATCCAAAGGCCGAACTAATTCGAAGCCAAGTTTTTTAACGAAACCATGGGTGCTATTTTGATTAGCCACCCCAACAACAAACTTATAGCCCTCGTCGGCTCCCGCTTGATAGGTCGCTGTTGCAAGCTTTGTAAACAAGCCCTTTCCCGTGTGTTCTGGTGAGGTAGCCGTATTCAAAGATAACAACCCCTTTTCCACTTGGCCGTCTATCTTAGCTGACACAGGGATAGTCACATAGTGCGCGACAACTTCACCTTCAAAAATCGCATCAAAGCCAACGACAGGTCCTTGTGGATTTTGCCGGTAAAGCCAATCAATATACTCGGCCGTGAAAAGCTGATCGTTATCAAAAACATCACCCAGAAACTGAGCATACTCGGCCGAAGCTTCCGGCGTCGATTTTGTGCGCTTTAAGTCGTACATGGCAGGAAATGTATCAACTGCTCTAGCCGGTTGTCTACCGCCAGCTTGTCACTCAGCTCAGTCCTAGCCTAACTACTTAGAACCCTGACCAATTCGAGCCGACAAGGCATACAAATCGCCATAATCCGTGCTTGAAATCTGCTGTGGCTGAAGGTCGACCAAACTCGCTAGAAATCGTTTTCGGACCTCTTCAGCCGAATATTCATCGTGACGAAGACCAAAATAGACCTTGAGTCGCTCACGAAAGTGCCCCCGCCCCCAGGAATGCACCCGAGGAACCCGGCGATCCAGCAGCTTCTTTGAAAAGAACACATAGGCGATCTTTTCACGCTCAATCAACTGCCTTAGGTTTGCAGCCACCGGAGTCTTCAACATATAAACAGCACGATCGCCCAAATAAGCCTCTGACAGCACCGCCGGCCGATCATGATACAAGGTCATCGGCATCAAAAGTACGCGCCTATCTTCTGTGGCCAGATCTTTGGCCACGTCATACATATATCGAAATGGATGGGGAACCTGGTACTTTGCCACGCGCCAATCCGTCCGGTAGTGACGCTCGGAAGCCACAGCAAAGACAATCACCGCCGCAAAAACCCAAATAGCCCAAGCTTTCACTTTTGGCTTTAAGTGTGGCAACACCAAATAAAACTTCAAAAGAAAACTAAGGATCACCAACGGAGCAAACGGGAAAAACACGCGTGGAGCCATATGCCGTCCAGCAAGGACTGCGTGCAATAAAACATGCGAGAACATCAACATATCAAGAGCCACAGGCATCAATCGATAACTGTGGCTCGCCACCGCCTTCGTCACACAGGCCCATCGGTAGTAAGCAATGGATGCCAAAAAGAAAATCCAAGCAAAAGGCTTAGAGGTTGCATAGTATAGCGAGATCTCCAGCAGCTTCGGCACACGCCCCAGCCCTTTCCAGAAATCCGTTTTGTGAACGTCAGCGTTGGTGCTCATGGATTCACGAAATTCTGCATAACTCCAAACGTTGAATACAAAAATAAACGTGGCAGCAAAACCTAGAACTAGAAATACGGCCGGCCACAAATTTACCTGCTTTCGATAAGCCAGCCACACCAGAAGTAAGCCCACACCCAAACCGGCAAAACCAAGATCCGGGTGAGTATTGGCAGCACACCCCAATAACAGCCCAGCCACAAGCAGCAACCAATTTTGACTTTGATACCTCAGCCACAACAAAACACTTATGGCGTAAGAGGTAATGAAAAATCCACCCGCAGGATGAGGGATCTCGTTTCTGGCATAATGAATCGCGTAAGGGTTCAAGGCATAAACAGCCGCGGCAGCCAAAACAAACCACAGGTTACGAGTTAAAAAATAGCAGATCCCCATCAGCATCCCGATGGTGCCAAGNTCCAAACCAAAGTTTAAGAATTTGATGGATGAATCNGTGACACCAAACAGATGAAAAGACCATTCATAAAGNCCAAANGTCAGCGGACGATAAGCACGAGTCAGCGAGCGNTCACCCTCAAACCAATGNTTGGCAACCTCCCAATATTCGGTGGCATCACTGCCTTCCATACCAATGATGGTAAGTCCTAAATAACGATCAAAAAATGCGACCGCCAAGACGGCGACCAGCAAAACACCCGCAAACCACTTAGATTTCATAGGTTTTTGGATACCTCAGATCCCAACCTGTCGCAACTACCCACCTATTCGCTCCACCATCCAAGACCCAATTCAGAGCCAAATGACAGGTTGCATAAGTTTGTGCTTTCAATAGACGCATTCAACAATGTCACCTAGTTTTCCAGGCGAATTGTCTATCACTGATCGCCGCGCATCGACGGGGCTTTCGACCTTAGGGGGAACGATGAAATTGGGTTTACTATCCGTCTTAGTGGTTCTTTTTGGTGCAAGCTCATTTGCCCGCGCTGAAAGCCTTTATCCTTGCACAATTGAATTCGAAGGCCAGCAGCGGAACATCTACCTATCAAAAGCCCGCTCTATCGATGTGGTCTTTGGAGCACGCGGCCTGACTCGACTTCAACTTCGTGTGACCGCTGACGAGACACTGACCGGGACTGTTAATGGGCAACCCAACTTTATTATCCAAGGCGACGTCGACAGCGGCTTTGTTCAAAGCGCTTACGGCCAAGGGAAAATTCAGTGTGGATCCCCGACAGACTTTTCCGTGATCTATGTGTTTCAACCTTGGAACCAAATCTACACACCAGCCGGCGACTTCAACGTCATTCAACGTTCCTTGCAAGCTGGCAATAGCTGCTACGCAGGCTCCCCAGAGCAAGCGCTGGCCGACTACCAAAGTGAATTCGGCCTCAGCGCACGACGAATCCAGCTAGACGCTGAAACTCGCGCGATCAAGATCCACACCACAGATCAAATCTGCACCGAGGACAACGGCGGCACTTATGACGACTTCAACTGTGTCGCGTACGAAACCCGAGCGGTCGTAAAAACCATTCCAAACTGCGATTACGACAAAGACCCCCGGTAGACCGATTAAGATCCGTCTTGATAGCCATGACTTAAGCTGAGACACCCGCAGGCCCGTTTACACAGCGGACCTGACCAATGTTTTTTCAAAAAAATGGAGTTTGACGCAACGGTTGGCGCGAATTGCGAACTACGGCGCGCCCACCTGGCGACACATTTGCACCCTCAACCCGTAGATCAGATCTCTGGGAGGGGACAATATGAAATCCATTTTTTGCTTGATAGCCTGCACATTGATATCCAGCGCGGCCCTTGCTGCACGCAGTAGCGACAACCCTTCAAACACGGGGTTAAGCGCTTACGGGATAGACATTTACAAATTTAGCCGCACCCACCAAGGCCAAGTCATCGCCGCCATAAACCAACTACGAAGTTTTAGCCCAGCAGTTGTGGTTCCAGCTAGATACAATGTCGACCGAATCGTTCCATGGAACCAAACTTTGAATTACGTTGATATTCTTATGTACGACTCCAGAGCCACTAACTTGGGCTACACCTACAAAGATGGCAGAGTGTACCTAGGCCCAGCCTTGTTTTCACAATATGGAAGCTTCCCAGCCGTGATGGCCAGCACGATCTTTCATGAAGGTGACCACCACCGTTTCGGCAGCCACGATGCAAGCCCAACCTCAGATAAATCCGATAACGGCCCCTATGGGCTTCAAGCCTACTATCAATACCGGGTCTATCACAGCATCCGGTTCTCAGCTTCAGAGCGACGATCCGCCGGAAATGCAGGAAACTACCGCGCCTACTACAGCATCGAAAGTCAGGAAGCAAAGAAGCGGCTAAAGAAAGCCTACGAAAAAAACATCTTCCCAACCCTATCGCCCTACGGTGACCCAACCTAGAGCGGCAACCAAAAGGATACGGCGCAGACCAACAGCGCAACTAACTTAAGACACA